>JBIJDQ010000089.1:0-7605 GCA_044344025.1 Rhodoferax sp. | reverse complement strand
AATGCTTTTGTTTGAGTTGAGGAAAGTCAAGTTTGCTCAGTTAAACTATCGGGCTTCGGAGCGGTGGATGAGTGGTTTAAGTCACACGCCTGGAAAGCGTGCGGGGAGTTAAATCCCCCGGGGGTTCGAATCCCCCCTGCTCCGCCAGATAGTCTAGAAAATCCCTTGTAATTCAATGAGTTACAAGGGATTTTTTTTACAATTATTTTTTTAAGTTAAGTATAGACAGCATCCATCACTGTCGAAATTCAGGTGATGTTTCTACCAATTGTCCCAATTTTGCATCAAGGCCACTTTGCAATTAAACCCAGCATATTTTCGGTCTGAAACAAAGAAGGGCGAACCCTTCGGACATTTTGGTTGGTTTGAAGGGTCGAATTGTCAGCTATAAGACCTTCAAACAGTGCCATGTGGTGCTGGGGTTGCCAAGAAATCTCATGGGCATGGGCAAGGTGCAAAAAAATCTGCTTCGTCAACAGTAGTCGACAGGGTAAATGCCGTTAGTATTTCAGTAGTTCAATCAACTGGAAATTCATATGAAAGTTCTTCAAACGGTGCTTCGTGACCGCACAGACATTGCATTGGCTTTGCAGCCCTTGAGTGCGTTGGCGCCGCATCTGCTGCTGACATTTGGCTCTGTTGAATGGCTCCAGGCGCTTGCACCAGAGTTGGATGTCCATTTTGCACATGCGGCGCGCCTGGGTTGCACTACCGCTGGAGAGATTTCCAGCCAAGGCGTCACGGATGACGCTTGTGTAGTCACAGCGCTCCGCTTTGATGCGGCTTTCGTACATGCAGCAAGCACCCGGCTCCAAGACATGGAGGACTCCCATGCCGCAGGCCAGCGTCTGGCAGGCCTGTTGCCACCTGAAGGACTACGTGCAGTGATTGTGCTGGGCCAGGGGGTCAATATCAACGGCAGTGCCTTGATTTCGGGCATGGCGGCTGTATTGAGTGCTGGGGTTTTGATTACCGGTGGTTTGGCGGGTGACGGTGGTGCCTTTAAGGAAACCTGGGTGCTTGATTGTCATGGTGTGTTCAACGACCACGTGGCCTGCGTCGGGTTGTATGGCGCAGGTTTGAGCGTGGCCCATGGCTCGTTTGGTGGCTGGATGCCTTTTGGCCCGGCCCGCAAGGTGACCCGCTGTGCGGACAACGTGTTGTTTGAGCTCGACGGTGAATCGGCGCTGGATGTTTACAAGCGTTACCTGGGTGAGCACGCCAAAGATTTGCCCGCTTCAGGTCTGTTATTCCCTTTCTCCATGCTTGGGAGCGACCACAGCGAGATGGGTCTGATTCGCACCATTTTGGCGGTTGATGAGGCCTCTGGTAGCCTGACGCTGGCCGGTGACATTGACCCACAGGGCTATCTACGCCTGATGCATGCCAGCACCGATGCGCTGGTAGACGGTGCCGAAGCGGCGGCAAAGGCGGCACAACTGGCACTGGACTACCCAGGCCAAGGTCTTGCCTTGCTGGTAAGTTGTGTGGGTCGCAAGTTGGTGATGGGGGGCCGGGTGGAGGAAGAGGTTGAGGCGGTGGCCGATGTACTCAGTCAGGCTGCAGTCCTGACCGGTTTTTACTCCTACGGCGAGATCAGTCCATTTACCGGCGAGGTGTCCTGCAAGTTGCACAACCAAACCATGACGATCACGCACTTGATGGAAACCGCTGCCCTTTCATGAACCGAATGCCTCATGCATAAATTGCTCATGCGCCAGACCCGGCGTTTGCTCGGGGTTGAAGAAAACCAGTTGCCCGGTGTGTTGGCCGAATTCCGGCAGTTGTCGGCAACGGCAGGCCTGTCACAGGGTGCGGCTAGCGCACTGGCCGGGCTGGAGGGATTTTTAGCGCGCGTGCAGGAGGCTTATGAACAAAATGACCGTGACCTTGATCTGAAGACCCGCAGCCTTCAGCTAAGTTCAGTAGAGTTGTCCCACACCAACGACCGCTTACGCCGTGAACTTGACAGCCGTACCCGCGCAATTGACTCCTTGCGTGAAACGGCCAACAGCCTGCTGAAGACGGTGGATGCGGACATGCCGCCTTTGCACGACGACAACCTGGAGTCTTTGTCGCAGCTGATGTCGGAATTGGTCCGCCAGCGTGAGATCAGCCAGCATGACCTGCAATCTGCCTTATCAGACCTGGCCAAGCAGAAGTTCGCGCTTGACCAGCATGCGATTGTCAGCATTACCGATTTGGCCGGCCACATCACCTACGCCAATGACAAGTTTTGCCACATCAGTGGTTACACCCGACAGGAATTGCTGGGGCACAACCACAGCATGATCAATGCGAGGGTACAAACCAAGGCGTTTTTTGAGGAGCTTTGGCAAACTATTCTTAGTGGTCAGGTTTGGCATGGTGAAATCTGCAATCGCTCGAAAAACGGCGAGCTGTATTGGGTGCAGGCCACCATCGTGCCCCTGCTGGATGACCAGGGCGCACCCGAGCAATTTATTGCCATTCGTACCGACATCACCGCGCGTAAACACATGCAAACTGTTGTGGCGCAGGCCGAGAGTCGCGTTCGGCGCATCACCAATGCAGTGCCGGGTGTGGTGTACCAGTGCGAGGTTGGGCAGGAGCAGATTCGCTACACCTTTTTGAGCGACAGGCTCGAAGAAATCAGGGGGCTTGACCGCGAAGCCCTGTTGGCTGACGGACGTTTGGCCTTTGAGCAGATCGTTGAAGAGGACCGTTGTCGCTGCTTGACCGAAGTGCTGGCTGCAGGTGCCCAACGGACCCCATGGCGGGGTGATTACAGAATTGCGATGGCCAACGGAAGTGAACGCTGGATTCGCTCCGAGATCAACCCTGACCCCGACCTGAGCACCACAGGTGCCACCGTGTTCACTGGCATTTGGCAGGACGTGACACAGCTAAAGGAAGCGGGTGAGCGTCTTCGTGAGGTGAGTGAAAGTATTCCTGTTGTGGTGTTTCAGTTCCGGTTGTGGCCGGACAGCCGCCAGAGTTTTCCCTTTTGTAGCAGCGTGGCAGAGCAGATTTGCGGCTTCTCTCCCCAGGCCGTGATGGCCGACCCGGTTGTGTTTTTTGATCAGATTCACCAAGACGATCAGGATGCTTTTGAGCAGGCATTCATCGCGTCTGCCAAGACCTTGGTGCGAATATCGCTGGACTTTCGCATGCACCATGCACGAACTGGTGCCGTGCAGTGGGTGCACGGTGAGTCCATGCCCAAGCGTTCGCAAGATGGTGGCGTGATCTGGAACGGTTACCTGGCCGATATTTCCCAAGCCAAACAGGCCTCAGAGGAACTAAGCCGTGCCAAGGACGCAGCTGAGGTGGCCAACCGCGCCAAATCTGATTTTCTTGCCAATATGAGCCATGAAATTCGCACCCCCATGAATGGGGTGATCGGCATGACCGAGTTAACGCTTGAGACCGACTTGACCGATGAGCAGCGTGAGTACCTCGAGATTGTCAAGTCATCGTCAGATGCCTTGCTTCGGGTCATAAATGACATTCTTGATTTTTCCAAAATTGAGGCAGGTAAACTGCTGATTGAAAAAATCCCCTTCAATTTAAGTCGCTTGGTTGGCGAGACCCTCAAGTCGCTGGCGATCCGGGCGCATACCAAGGGCATTGAACTGGTATGTGATATGGGGCCTGAAGTGCCACACGCGGTGTTGGGTGATCCAGGGCGTTTGCGCCAGATTCTCATGAACCTGATTGGCAATGCCATCAAATTTACAGAGCTGGGCGAGGTGGTGGTGCGGGTTGGAATGGACGTGTCGACGCAACATTTGCCGATCTTCAAATTTTCAGTGAAAGACTCGGGCATTGGCATACCTTCTTCCAAACTAAACAGCATCTTCGAGGCGTTTTCTCAAGAGGACAGCAGCATCACGCGCCGTTTTGGCGGGACCGGTTTGGGGTTATCGATCTCAGCTCGACTGGTTGAAGCTCTGGGTGGTCAGATATCAGTGCAAAGCGAGTTGGGGCAGGGGAGCCAGTTTGATTTTTCACTGGCCTTGGAACTCGACAAATCTAACAACGAGCGCATCAATGAGCCGGTGAGCCTAGTTGGTCTGCGGGTGTTGGTGGTGGATGACAACGAGGTTAACCGTGTGGTCATCTGCCGCAGCGTACAAAGCCTTGGCATGCACCCTGTCCAAGCCGAGTCAGGAGCGCAAGCTCTGGTGTTGATAGCTCAGAGCATGGCCAGTAACCAAGGGTTTGATCTGGTGTTGCTGGATGCGCACATGCCAGACATGGATGGGTTTACCGCTGCGGAGCAGCTGCTGACCTTGCCCGGTTGTGCCCAGCAGTCACTCGTGATGTTATCGTCAGCCGGTCTCAAAGGAGATGCACAACGGTCGAAAGAAGTGGGCTTTGCAGCCTACCTGTCAAAGCCTTTTACGCGAGATGAACTGGCGCAGGTGCTTGATCGGGTGGTAAATTCTGCTGCGGACAGCCAAGGCGAGCTGATCACCCGGCATGCCATTCGAGAGTCTCAGCCGATTCTTGACATCTTATTGGTGGAAGACCACGTGGTTAACCAGAAATTGGCTGTTGCGCTGCTTGAGCGCGGGGGCCACCGTGTCACGGTTGCTGGTGACGGCCAAGAGGCACTTGACGTGTTGGCGCGTCAGCGCTTTGACTTGGTGTTCATGGACATGATGATGCCGATCATGGATGGCCTAATGGCCACCCAACGCATTCGAGCCGACGAAGCAGATGGTGAGCACGTGCCCATTGTGGCCATGACCGCCAACGCCATGCAGGGTGACCGTGAGCGGTGTTTGCTGGCAGGGATGGACGACTACATCTCCAAGCCCATTGAATTGCCCGAACTGCAACGTGTATTGACGCTTTGTTCAAACGGAAAGTTCCGCAACGAGATTGTCAGCCCGGCCGAGCAGGTCCTCGGGATTGGCGATACGTCCATTGGTGATTGCACCCAAGAGCTGCCCTCTTTTGATTACGTGCAGGCACTCGCGACCTCTGACCAAGAGGTGGTTGAAATCATTGCCGATGTCTTTATTGCGCAGTGGCCGGTAGATGTCAGGAAAATGACTGAGGCTCTGGCCAGCGGAGAGTTGTCACCTCTGATGCACACGTCCCATGCGCTTAAGGGCACGCTGGGTATGTTTGGGGCCAAACCGGCAGTCGCTGCGGCCACCGCATTGGAAAAGCTTGCCTCAAAAAAAGCATTGGACCTCACACCTGCAGAAATCGCTGCAATGGCGTGTCTGCTAACCGATTTACAAAAGCAGGTTGAGCAATTGTTGGCGGCCTTGCAAGGCCAAAAGGCTTAAGCGGTGCACGCCGGTGCTACAGTGACACGTTGGAGTCGTCACTCATCTGATTTTCGCGCGTACGACCCGTCACTCGACCACCAAATTAAAGACCATGACTTACCAAGTGCTGATTGTTGACGATGCCCAGATCAACCTGATCCTTTTTGAGGCACTCGTGAAACGCATGGGCAACAGCGTATCGAAGAGTTTTGCAGATGCACCACAGGGGCTGGCTTGGGCGCAAAATAACGACATTGATCTCGTGATCGTGGACTACATGATGCCAGAGCTCGACGGCATTGACTTCATCGGGCGGCTTCGTGCCACGCCCGGCAAAGAAGATGTGCCAGTGTTGATGATCACCGCCAATGACCAGAAACAAATTCGCTACCGTGCGCTGGATGCCGGGGCTACAGATTTCTTGACCAAACCAGTGGACAAGGTTGAATTCATTGCCCGCGCGAACAACATGCTTCTGCTGGGTGCCAGCCGCAAGGCATTGGCTGATCGAGCCGCCTGGCTTGCGGGCGAGGTGCGCAAGGCGACACTTGAAATTGTGCAACGCGAGCGAGAAACCGTGGTGCGCCTGTCCAAGGCTGCTGAATACCGCGACCCTGAAACCGGCGCACATATTTTGCGCATGGCCCACTATTCGGAATTGATTGCGAAGGGCATGTGCCTGACGCAAGCTGAACAGGAGTTGCTGCTTGAATCAGCGCCTATGCACGACATTGGCAAAGTTGGCATTGCAGATAACATTTTGCTCAAACCAGGGCGCCTGACACCTGAAGAGTTTGAAATTATGAAGTTACATGCGATGTTTGGCTACGAGATACTCAAGGGCAGTTCATCCAGGGTGTTGCAGGCCGGTGCTGAAATAGCACGGGCACACCACGAGAAGTATGACGGCTCGGGTTATCCCAACGGCCTGGCAGGTGACGACATACCCATTTTTAGCCGCATTGTGGCGGTAGCCGATGTGTTTGACGCACTGACCTCAGAGCGGCCCTACAAAAAAGCGTGGTCATTGGAACGCGCAGCCGAACACATCAGAGAAAGTTCTGGCACCCACTTTGACCCCAAATGTGTAGAAACTTTCTTTGCCAATTGGGAACAAATTCTTCAGATTCGTCAGCGTTTTCAGGACCATCACTAAAAGCAATGATGCTATTTTTAGCATAGCTACAAACGTCTTCTGGACAAGCACTACGGGCTGTTTATCTCAAAATAAGCACTGGAATGTGGGAATGTGTCAACACCTGTTGAGTTTCGCTGCCCAGCAGCAGGCGCTTGACACCGCGGCGACCATGCGAGGCCATCACAATCAGGTCGCATTTGTGTTTTTTGGCGGCCGCGATGACGGCATCGGACACCACGTCTGATTTGATGGTCAGCGCTCTGGTTTTTACACCTTGCAGTTCGGCTGTTTTTTTGACTTCGTCAACCACAGCCTGTCCCTCGTCTGCCCATTGCTTTTCAATACGCCCCACCTCCGCGGCTTGCAAAGCCAGACCGCCTTCAAAGTAGCTTTGTGGATAACGCGGCACAACTTTCAGGGCGACGAGGCTCGCACCGGTCAATGCGGCGAGCGAAATCGCGCTGCTGACTGCCTTCTTGGACAAGGTCGACCCATCCGTAGCCACAAGAATTTTGTCGTACATGGTTGCATCTCCATTGGATTGAAAGTCACAGCATAACCTTACACTTGGCGTAGTTCTTGATATTGATCAGGCAAGTCTTAACTCTGTTGGTTACCCTCGCACCCATGCCTTCTAGTTCCCTTCGGTTTCCCTTAGCTGACGCTCATCAGGAGTCGGTCACACCACCAGAACCTAGCCTGATGCCCTCTGGACCTGATCGATTGGCTGCCCTGCAGTTGCTTGATGACGAGCAGGAGTGGACCGCCTTTAGCCGTCCTGCGGCAAACCAAGCGGGTTGCTGGGAGTCCAACGTGATGATTGAAGGCATGCATTGCGCGGCCTGTGCCCTGACTATTGAAGATGCCATCAAAAGTGTGCCCGGTGTGTTGCGGGCCGAGGTGAGCGCGGGCAGTCACCGTGCCAAAGTGGTTTGGGCGGCGCAAGAGGTCTCTCCTTCGCGATGGATGCAGGCGGTACAAACGCATGGTTATCGGGCTTTGCCTGCCAATGACGCATTTGCCCGTGAGCGCCGACTCGCCGAATCGCGCAAAGCCTTGTGGCGAATGATGGTGGCCGGGCTCTGCATGATGCAGGTCATGATGTATGCCTACCCAGCGTACATCTCTGATGCAGTTGATTTAACGACCGAAATGGAGCAACTGCTGCGCTGGGCCTCTTGGGTGCTGAGTTTGCCGGTG
>JBIJDQ010000088.1:0-7613 GCA_044344025.1 Rhodoferax sp. | reverse complement strand
AGTTCGAGCCAGACCCCGCAGACTGCGAGCAGCGCAAGGCACCGCGAAGCGGCCCTGGCGTCGGCTCGCCTTTCTTTTGCTTACTTTTCTTTGGCGAAGCAAAGAAAAGTGAGTGGCCGCCGGGCCACCCCGGCCTCTCCCGCACACCAACTCCATCTGAGAAACACACCATGAGCACCACCACAACCACCAACATCAGCGCCCTGCGCATCAACGGCGAACGCCTCTGGTCCAGCCTCATGGAACTCGCCAAAATCGGCGAAACCCAAAAAGGTGGTGTGTGCAGACTCACCCTGACAGACCTCGACAAACAAGGCCGCGACCTCGTCACAAAATGGGCCAGAGAAGCAGGCCTGACGGTGACCATCGACAAAATCGGCAACGGCTTCATGCGCCGTGCGGGCCGCAACAACACCCTTGCCCCCATCGTCACCGGCAGCCACATCGACACCCAACCCACCGGTGGCAAGTTCGACGGCAACTACGGCGTGCTCGCCGGCCTGGAAGTCATGCGCACCCTGAACGACCACCAGATTGAGACCGAAGCCCCGGTGGAGGTCAGCTTCTGGACCAACGAAGAGGGTTCACGCTTTGTGCCGGTGATGATGGGCTCGGGCGTGTTTGCCAAGGCCTTCACCCTGGAGCACGCCTATGCCGCCACCGATGTGGATGGCAAAACAGTGGGTGACGAACTCAAACGCATCGGCTACATCGGTGACCAGGAACCCGGTGACCACCCGATTGGCGCGTTTTTTGAGACCCACATCGAACAAGGCCCGGTGCTCGAAGACAACGATGTGACGATTGGTGTGGTGCAGGGCGTGCTGGGCATCCGCTGGTTTGACTGCACCGTGACCGGCATGGAAGCCCATGCGGGCCCCACGCCCATGGCGCTGCGCAAAGATGCCATGCAGGTGGCCACGCACCTCATGCAAGAGGTGGTTGCCAGCGCGCTGCGCCACGCACCTCACGGGCGCGGCACGGTGGGCATGGTGCAGGTGTTTCCGAACAGCCGCAACGTGATCCCTGGGCGCGTCAAATTCAGCATTGACCTGCGCAACGGCACCGACGCGCTGGTGGACCAGATGGCCGATGAGGTGAAAGCCTTTGCCACCAGCCTGAGCACCCAAACCGGGCTGGGCATCCAGATTGACCTGGTCTCCAGTTACCCGGCGCAGGCGTTTCACGACGATTGCAAAAACGCCGTGGCCAATGCAGCCGCCAAGCTGGGTTATTCCAACATGCCGGTGGTGTCAGGGGCCGGGCATGATGCGGTTTACATGTCACGCCTGGCGCCCACCGGCATGATCTTCATCCCCTGCCTGAACGGCATCAGCCACAACGAGATTGAGAGTGCCACACCCGATCACATCACCGCCGGGTGTAATGTGCTGCTGCACGCCATGCTGGAGCGCGCCGGGGTGGTTTGATCAAATCACCCAGGTGTAGGATGTAGGTTGGATTTGCGTCAAACCACGCAGCACCAAGCACAGGCCAAGGGCAGCAGGATTCAGCGGATGCCCCACCGGCGCATCGTGATTCGCAACCTTTGGCGCAAGTTAATAGCTATGTATTAGATAGCATAATATCTTTACCAGACAAGCACATCCGGCCGATTTGATGTAAATTTGAGGCTCATGAGGCCCCACACATGCCAACCCTTGTTTTTCAGCCGCGTTTTTTAGCCGCCTGGTGTGGCACCGCCCTGCTGGGCATGCTGGTGGGTTGCGCCAACCCTGTGGCCCAACCAGTCGCGCCCGCCCCGGCGCTAAAACTGGACTTGTATGTGCCACCCGAACCACCTTCGGGTTACAGCCCACACCCCATCCGTTTCGCCAACCAGGACATGGTGGCCGCAGCCAACCCGCTGGCCGTCAAAGTCGGGGTGGCCATATTGGCGCAAGGCGGCAGCGCGGTAGATGCTGCCATTGCCGTACAAATGGTGTTGAACCTGGTGGAGCCGCAGTCTTCAGGCATTGGCGGCGGTGCGTTTCTGATGCATTTTGACCAAGCGGCTGGCAAGGTGCTGGCCTATGATGGCCGCGAAACCGCCCCCCGAGCTGCTGACCCGGACCTGTTTTTGGGGTCAGACGGCAAGCCGCTGGGCTTTTTGCAGGCGGTAGACGGTGGACTGTCGGTGGGCACCCCCGGTGTGTTGCGCATGCTGGAGACCGCCCACCGCTTCCACGGCAAATTACCCTGGCACACCCTTTTTGACCCGGCAATTGCATTGGCGACAAACGGCTTTGCCATCTCTGAGCGACTGGGTGTGTTGATTGCCAGTAACAAGGCGCGCATTCAGGCCCAGGGTGAGCCGGTGGCCAGCTACTTTTTAAACACCGATGGCTCGCCCAAGGCCACAGGCACCTGGCTCAAAAACCCCGAACTGGCCAACACCTTCAGGGCCATTGGCAACGGGGGTGCCAACGCGTTTTACACCGGTGACATCGCCAAAGACATCGTGAACCGGGTCAACCAGCACCCAAGCAGGCCAGGGCGTTTGAGCCTGGCTGACCTGCAAGACTACAGCCCAAAGGTGCGTGAACCGGTGTGTGGCACTTACCGGGTAAGTTACTTGGTGTGCGGCATGCCTGCGCCCAGTTCAGGCGGCATCACCCTGCTGCAAACACTGGGCCTGCTGGGCCACTTTGATCTGGCGGGCATGCAACCCAACAGCGCCGACTCGGTGCACCTGATGTCTGAGGCCTACCGGTTGGCCTATGCCGACCGGGCCCGCTACATTGCCGACCCTGACTTTGTGACTGTGCCCACCGCGGGTCTGCTGGCCCCTGACTACCTTGCCCAACGCGCCGGACTGATCAGCATGCAAAAGTCGATGGGAATCCCAAAAACGGGTCTGCCTGCCGGGGTTGCCAGTGCCAACGGTGCAGACACGTCTGCCAACCTGCCCTCCACCAGCCACTTCTCCATCGTGGACCGGGCGGGCAATGCGGTGGCCATGACCACAACCATTGAAAACGGCTTTGGCAGTTTGCAAATGGTGCGCGGGTTTTTGCTGAACAACCAGTTGACCGATTTTTCTTTTTCAGCGAAAGATGCCCAGGGCCAGCTGGTGGCCAACCGGGTCGAGCCGCTCAAGCGGCCACGCAGTTCCATGGCACCTACTTTCATTTTTAACACCGCCACCGGCGCGCTTGAAGGCATCACCGGCTCACCGGGTGGCAGCGCGATCATTCAGTACACCACCAAAACGGTGGTTGGCATGGTGGACTGGCAGCTTGACGTGCAGCAAGCCATCAACCTGCCCAACTTTGGCGCACAAACCGATGCCACCACCAGCCTTGAAAAGGGCTCGGTGATTGACACCCCAGCGCTGCGCGAGGCCTTGGCTGCACGTGGCCACACGGTGGCCCAAACCGCCGCATTTGCCAGCGGCCTGCATGGCATCACCTTCAACGGCCAGCGCGCCGATGGCAGCGCCGGTTTGCTGGCCCGCCACCCTGGTGCAGGGGCCTATGCCGGTGGCGCCGACCCCCGGCGCGAAGGCACGGCGCAAGGCAACTGAGCACACGACATTTTTCATTTATTAACCCCAAAAATTTTCACTACAGGAACCCACCATGCTCCAAAAATTCTCTGCTTTCCCCGGTGTGCCCGGCCCGGTTGTGGTCATCGTCATGGACGGCTACGGCATCCCCAAGTTGGATGTGGGCAGCGCCATTGCCGCCGCCCGCAAGCCCACGCTGGACCGCCTGTTTGCCGAGTTTCCCAACGTCAGCTTGCGCGCCCACGGCACGGCGGTGGGCATGCCGTCTGACGACGACATGGGCAACTCCGAGGTGGGCCACAACGCCATTGGCGCCGGGCAGGTTTACAGCCAGGGCGCTGCATTGGTGGCCAACGCCATTGCCGACGGCGCCATCTGGCAGGGCCAGGCCTGGCAAGAGATCGTGGCCGGAGCCAAGGCGGGCCGCAGTGTGATCCACTTCATTGGCCTGTTTTCTGACGGCAATGTGCACAGCCACATCGACCACCTGAAGGCCATGGTCAGCCAGGCCAAGCTTGAAGGTGTGAAAACCGTGCGCATCCACGCCTTGCTGGACGGGCGCGACGTGCCCGAGACCAGTGCGCTGGACTACGTGGTGCCGTTTGAGGCCTTTCTGACGGAGCTGAGCACCAACGGTTTCGACGCGCGCATTGCCTCCGGCGGTGGCCGTCAGAACATCACCATGGACCGCTACGATGCGAATTGGTCGATGGTTGAAAAGGGCTGGGAAACTCATGTGCTGGGTCAGGGGCCGCAGTTTGCCAACGCCACCGCCGCCGTCAATGGCCTGCGCGCCAGCCATCCCGGCACCATTGACCAGGATCTGCCAGAGTTCGTGATTGCCGACAATGGCCAGCCGATTGGCACGGTGGAGGACGGTGATTCGGTGGTGTTTTACAACTTCCGGGGTGACCGCGCCATTGAGATTACCCGAGCTTTTGTGGAAGCAGATTTCAGCCGGTTTGACCGGGTTCGCACGCCCACTGTGACCTATGCAGGCATGTTGCAATACGATGGCGACCTGCAACTGCCCAAGCGCTTTCTGGTGACCCCACCGGCCATCAAGGACACGTCTGGCGAGTGGTTCAGCAAGGCGGGGCTGACCCAATTTGCCTGCTCCGAGACACAAAAATTTGGCCATGTCACCTACTTTTGGAACGGCAACCGCTCCAACAAGTTTGACGGTGAGTCCTGGCAAGAGGTGCCCAGCGATGTGGTGCCTTTTGAACAGCGCCCGTGGATGAAGGCTGCCGAGATCACCGACGCCATGGTGGCCGCCCTGCAAAGTGGCCAGTACAAGCTGCTGCGCTGCAACTTTGCCAACGGCGACATGGTGGGCCACACCGGCAACTTCCGTGCCGCAACCATGGCGGTGGAGGCGGTTGACCTGGCACTGGCCCGCCTGCTGCCCGCCATTGCAGCCGCCGGTGGCGTGGCCTTGATCACCGCCGACCACGGCAACGCCGACGAGATGTACGAGTTGGACAAAAAATCCAAGCAGCCCTCACTGAATGCTGACGGCTCCTACAAAGCCAAAACCGCGCACACCCTGAACCCGGTGCCGCTGATCCTGTTTGACAAGGTCACCGGAGGCAAGCTGGGCCTTAAACAAACCGCCACGGCGGGCCTTTCGAACATTGCGGCCACGGTAGCCAATCTGGCGGGGCTGGAAAAACACGCCAAGTGGGACGAGAGCTTGTTGGTTCTCAAGTAAGCCTTTCACCACGCTGGCCCCTGCCGCACAACGGGGGCCAACGTTCTGCGCATTTGCACACAACTGAATGCTTGAGATAAATCAATAAGCTGTGAACTAGCTCAATGCCGTGCTGAATTCTTAACCTAGTTCAAGTTTTATATGCGGTATCGCTCCTAGACTCGCGGCCAGTGCAACCCCTACCGGCTGATGAATGTCAGCGGTCGCTTTCATGAACATTTCCAGCGCCATTGTGTACAGCCGCCCCGACCAGGAGGCCGCGCTGCGCATGCAACTGGCCACACTGACGGGCATCGAAGTCCATGCCACCACGGATGACGGCAAGATGGTGATCACCATCGAGGCGGACAACGATCGCGCTGCCGTCAACACCTATGAAGCCATTGAGCGCCTGCCCGGCGTGATGTCCATGGCCATGATTTTTCAGCAAACCGAATCCAACCCAGAGCAGGAGCTACAGCTATGCAAGTAACCCGTCGTGAATTGATCAAAGCCAACGCCGTTACGGCGGCAGCCACCGTGATTGGCATCAGTGTGCCTGGTGCGCAAGCCTTGGCCCAGGCCGTACCGGCCAGCATGGACGGTGTGCGTTGGGACAAAGGTGTGTGCCGCTTTTGTGGCACCGGCTGTGGTGTGCTGATTGGCACCAAAGACAAGCGCATTGTGGCCACCCAGGGTGACCCGGACGCACCAGTGAACAAGGGCCTGAATTGCATCAAAGGTTACTTCTTGAGCAAGATCATGTACGGCAAAGACCGGCTGACAGAACCCCTGCTGCGCATGAAGGACGGCAAATACGACAAAAACGGTGAGTTTGCCCATGTGTCATGGAAGCAGGCCTTTGATGTGATGGAAGAAAAGTGCAAGGCCGCCCTCAAGGCCAACGGCCCCAAGTCGATTGGCATGTTTGGCTCGGGCCAGTGGACCGTTTGGGAAGGCTACGCTGCCGTCAAGCTGTTCAAGGCGGGCTTTCGCTCCAACAACATTGACCCCAACGCACGCCATTGCATGGCCAGCGCAGTGGCGGGTTTCATGCGCACCTTTGGCATTGACGAGCCCATGGGGTGTTATGACGATGCCGAACACGCCGACGCGTTTGTGCTGTGGGGTGCCAACATGGCCGAGATGCACCCGATTTTGTGGTCACGCATCACCGACCGCCGCCTGACCGCCAAACACGTCAAGCTCAATGTGTTGTCCACCTTTACCCACCGCTCATGTGAGCTGGCCGACTCTGAGTTGATCTTCAAGCCACAAACCGACCTGGCGATCCTGAATTACATCTGCAATTACATCATCCAGAGTGGTGCGGTCAACGAGGCATTTGTTAAGAAAAACGTGACCTTCCGCAAGGGTGTGACCGACATTGGTTACGGCCTGCGCCCGAACCACCCGCTGGAAACCGTGGCCAACAACAACGGCTACCCCGGTGCCGATGGCAAACCCAAGGGCAACCCCGGTGCGTCCAGCCCCATGAGCTTTGATGAGTTCAAGGCGTTTGTGGCGGAATACACCTTGGACAAGGCGCACGAAATCTCAGGCGTGCCCAAAGACAAGCTTGAAGCCCTGGCGAAGATTTATGCCGACCCGAAAACCAAGGTGGTGTCGTACTGGACCATGGGGTTCAACCAGCACACCCGGGGCACCTGGGCCAACAACATGATTTACAACGTGCACCTGCTGGTGGGCAAGATCTCGGAGCCCGGCAACGGACCGTTCTCGCTTACGGGGCAGCCTTCTGCCTGCGGTACGGCGCGTGAGGTCGGCACCTTTGCCCACCGCCTGCCCGCCGACATGGAAGTCACCAACCCGGCACACCGCGCCATTGCCGAGAAGCAGTGGAAGCTGCCCGTAGGCACGGTGCCCGATTGGGTGGGCTTGCACGCCGTGGCGCAAAGCCGCGCCTTGAAAGATGGCAAGCTCAACTTTTACTGGACCACGACCACCAACAACATGCAGGCCGGACCCAACATCAATGAGGAGATTTGGCCTGGGTTCCGTAACCCGGCCAACTTCATTGTGGTGTCAGATGCCTACCCTACCGTGAGTGCATTGGCTGCTGACTTGATTTTGCCCTCGGCCATGTGGTCGGAAAAAGAAGGTGCGTTTGGCAACGCCGAGCGCCGAACCCAGTTCTGGCGCCAGCAGGTTCCGGCACCGGGCAAATCCAAATCTGACCTGTGGCAGTACGTGGAGTTTTCCAAACGCTTCAAGATGGAAGAAGTCTGGCCTGCCGACCTGCTGGACAAAGCGCCGCAATACAAAGGCAAAACCTTGTATGACGTGCTGTATGCCAATGGCCAGGTCAACAAGTTCCCCGTGTCCGAGATTCAAAAAGGCTTTGACAACGACGAGTCGAAAGACTTTGGTTTTTACCTGCAAAAAGGCCTG
>JBIJDQ010000087.1:0-7624 GCA_044344025.1 Rhodoferax sp. | reverse complement strand
CGCCTACGCCTCACACGGCGACACCAAACACGTGCTGCTGTTCCCGCAAGACCCGCACGAGTGCTTCACTCACTCGGCGGCGGCGCTGGATTTGGCCGAGCGCCTGCAAACGCCGATTTTTGTCATGACCGACCTCGATATAGGCATGAACCAGCGGCTGTGCAAACCCTTTGTGTGGGACGATGCCAAGGAATACGACCGTGGCAAGGTCATGACCGCCGAAGAGCTTGAAGCCGGCAAACCCTTTGGCCGCTACCGCGATGTGGATGGTGACGGCATTCCCTGGCGCACCTTGCCCGGCACTCACCCCACCAAGGGGGCGTTCTTCACCCGGGGCACCTCTCGCAACCCGCAAGCCATGTACTCTGAGGCGGGGGCCGACTACATCTACAACATGGAGCGCCTGTTGCGCAAGTTCCTCACCGCTGCCACGCTGGTGCCGCAACCAATTTTCCGCAAAGCCGCCGCGCCGACCAAGCTGGGGGTGATTTACTATGGCTCCACCACACCGGCGATGCGAGAAGCGCTGGACGTGCTGGAGAGAAATGGCGACCATGTGGACGCCATGCGACTGTGCGCTTTTCCGTTTCCGGCATCAGTCTCAGAGTTCATTGCCGCGCACGACAAGGTGTTCGTGGCCGAACAAAACCGCGACGGCCAGATGCGCACCATGCTCATCAACGAGCTGGAGGTGAATCCGGCTAAACTGATCCGGGTGCTGCATTACGACGGCACGCCGATCACCGCGCGTTTCATCATCCGATCCATTCACGACAGCATGGCCAAGGAGGCTGTATGACTTTTATCGCCAAACCCCGGCTGCACCACCCCACCCTGCACACCAACAAGGTGGGCTACACCCGGCGTGACTATGAAGGGCGCATTTCAACCCTTTGCGCAGGATGCGGTCACGACTCGATTTCTGCCGCTATCGTGCAGGCCTGCTGGGATCTGGACATCGAGCCGCACCGTGTGGCCAAACTTTCTGGCATTGGTTGCAGCTCCAAAACGCCAGACTACTTTCTGGGTGCCTCGCACGGCTTCAACACGGTGCACGGGCGCATGCCCAGCGTGCTGACCGGGGCCAACATGGCCAACCGCACGCTGATGTACCTGGGCATTTCAGGCGACGGTGATTCGGCCTCCATTGGCCTGGGGCAGTTCGCCAACGCCATGCGCCGGGGCGTGCGCATGGCCTACATTGTGGAAAACAATGGGGTTTACGGCCTGACCAAGGGCCAGTTCTCGGCCACTGCAGACCGCGGTTCCAAGAGCAAAAAAGGCGTGGTCAACAGCGACAGCCCGGTGGACTTGGTCGGTATTGCCCTGCAACTGGGGGCCACCTATGTGGCGCGCAGTTTCTCGGGCGACAAGGCGCAACTGGTGCCGCTCATCAAAGGGGCCATGGCGCACGGTGGTGCGGCGTTTATTGATGTGATCAGCCCGTGCGTGACCTTTAACAACCACGGCGGCAGCACCAAGAGTTATGACTATGTGCGCCAGCACAACGAGGCGGTGAGCCGCATTGACTTTATTTCGCCAGGCAGCGAGATCACCGCCGAGTACGCGCCCGGTGAACTGGTTGAAGTGGAACAACACGATGGCTCGGTCTTGCGCCTGCGCAAGCTCCATACCGACTACGACCCAACCGACCGCTACGCTGCCATGGCTTACATGCAGTCCCATGCGGCCCTGGGCGAGGTGGTCACCGGGCTGCTCTACATTGACCCGCTGGCCACCGACCTGCACACAGCCATGAACACCTGTGCGGTGCCACTCAACACCCTGAATGCCGCGCAGCTTAACCCGGGCTCTGTGGCGCTGGAAAAAATTAACAACTCCTTGCGTTAACCCTTACCTTTTGGAGCTTGCCATGACCGAACGCACCGTATTTCAATCCATGGCGCAGCGCCATGTGGTCAGCGTCGCACCCAGCGCCACCGTGTACTCTGCGGCCTGCGTGATGACACGTGCCAACAGCAGCAGCGTGTTGGTGATTGACTCGACCAACACCTTGCTGGGTATCGTGACCGAGCGCGACCTGATGACCCGGGTGATTGCCAGGGTTGTGGACCCGGCGAAAGCCACGGTAGCCGACATCATGACGCGTGGCCCGCACTGCGTGGTGCCAGAAACCAAGGTGGCCGACGCGGTGCTGATCATGATTGAGCGTGGTTTCAGGCACCTGCCTGTGGTGACTGAGGCCAACAAGATTCTGGGCGTGTTCTCTGTGCGTGACGCCATGCCGCGCGAAGTGCAGGCGGCCGAAGGCCTGGCGGAGTTTCATGCGCAGGTGAACGACGCGCTGGGCTGATTTTTCCCTTGTAGGGTCAGCACACGGGCTGCTCGGGTTTCGATCTGGGCATCTGCCGTGCCCAAGGGTGACCCATGGCATGTTGTGCCAAGAATTTTTGGCATGAAACTGGCTTGTCAACCTAGAATAAGTTGACCAATTGGTTAGTTTCTTGATGTCAAGGCTTCTTTTGGTGCAACTGCCCCCTTTTTTGTGCCCATGAAACACCCTGAACACCCGTCTGTCGTGTCCGACCTGAATCCACCCACGGGTGGTCGTCTGGCGGTTGAAATCCGCAATGCCAGTGTGGTGTACCAAACCGCTGACACCCCCGTGCATGCGCTCGAAAACATTGACCTCAACATCCATGAAGGTGAATTTGTTTCGTTGATTGGTCCCTCTGGCTGTGGCAAAACCACGCTGATGCGTGTCATAGCCGACCTGGAGCAGATCAGTGCGGGCCAGGTGCTGGTCAATGGGGTTACGCCGCATGAGGCCCGCCTGGCGCGGGCTTATGGTTATGTGTTTCAGGCCCCGGCGCTGTTTCCGTGGCGCACCGTGCTGGCCAACGTGACCTTGCCATTGCAAATTCAGGGCCGCAGCAAAGCCGACAGCCGGGTCATTGCGCAGGAGCACCTGGAGCGCGTTGGCTTGGTCGGCTTTGAGGGCAAGTACCCTTGGCAGTTGTCAGGCGGCATGCAACAGCGTGTGTCGATTGCCCGCGCCCTGTCGTTTGAGCCCAAAATTTTGATGATGGACGAGCCCTTTGGTGCACTCGATGAAATCACCCGTGACCGCCTGAATGAACAGCTTCAACAGTTGTGGCAGCGCGAGCGCCGTACCGTGGTGTTTGTGACCCATTCGATTGCCGAGGCGGTGTATTTGTCCACCAAAATTGTCGTCATGTCACCGCGCCCTGGGCGCATTGTGAAAGTGATCGCCTCACCCTTGCCCGATGCCCGGCAACTGGGCATGCGCGACACCAGCGCATTCATACAGCTGGCACATGAAGTGCGTGAGGCTTTGGCAGAGGGTCACCATGACTAAGCTGGCCAGTCCTGGTGCGTGGCAGCGCCTGCAGCGCGACGGTCTGCCGGTGGCGGTGATGCTGGTCGCTGTGCTGGTGCTTTGGTACGTTGCGGCCGTGTGGATGAACGCGGCGGGTGCCATTGAGCGTGTACTTCCCTCTGATGCGCCCTGGACCTGGCAAGAGCTGGTGGCCGCCACACTTGACATGCAACGCCCGGTAATGCCCGCGCCACACCAGATTGCGTTGGATTTTTGGCGCAGCCTGGTTGATTGGCCCATCGACTCGCCGCGCAATTTGCTGTTTCATGTGGCGGTGACGGCCGAATCCACCTTGTGGGGGTTTGTGCTGGGCACCCTGCTGGGCTTGGTGCTGGCGGTGCTGATCGTGCATTCGCGCACGCTGGACAAAGCCCTGCTGCCGTGGATTGTGGCCTCGCAAACCGTGCCGGTGCTGGCCATTGCGCCAATTGTGCTGGTCATTTTGGGCAGTCTGGGTTTTTCGGGTGTGGCACCCAAGGCGGTGATTGCGATGTATTTGTGTTTTTTTCCGGTCACGGTGGCCATGGTGCAGGGCTTGCGTTCACCCCAAGTCATTGAGACCGAAATGATGCACACCTACGCCGCCAATTGGTGGCAGTCGCTGTGGCTGCTGCGTTTGCCTGCCTCGTTGCCGTTTTTGTTCCCGGCACTGCGGGTCGGAATTGCCGCCGGGCTGGTGGGGGCCATGGTGGCCGAATTGCCCACGGGTGCGGTGGCGGGTTTGGGTGCCCGACTGCTGACGGGTTCGTATTACGGCAACACGGTGCAAATCTGGTCAGCGCTGGTGATGTCGGCGCTGTTGGGTCTGGCACTGACTGCGGCGGTGGCAGGTGTTGAGCGGTTGGTGTTGCGCCGCCGTGGGGGGCAGGCATGACACCCCAACTCGCCAAGCCCTTGCTGTTTGCTTTTGCAACCCTGGCAGGCGCGGCCCTCCTGATGATGCAGCCCGCTGCCCTGGGCCAACTGCCTGAAGGGGCCACGCCCAGTGCGCTGTTCTGGCTGGCCACCCTCGTTCTCGGCGCACTGGCGGTGCAATCGGTTCGGCTGATGGCTGCGCTTGACGGTGGCCGCATGGTCGGCATGGCCACTGCCGCCCTGTTTGGCGTGTGGATTGTTTACTTTTGGCAACTGCTGGTGGTGGCGTTTGACGTGCCCCGCGTGCTGCTGCCCCCGCCTGGCCTGATCGTGCAGGCCATTGGCAACCACAGCGCGGTGTTGTGGGGTGATTTTGTGCAAACCGTGCTCAAGGCGGTGCTGATCGGTTGGGCAATGGGTTCGGGGCTGGGGTTTGCGGTGGCCGTGGCCATTGACCGGCAACCGTTTTTGCAGCGTGGCCTGCTGCCGCTGGCGTCGCTCACCAGCACCATTCCGCTGGTGGCCGTGGCCCCCATTGCGGTCATGTGGTTTGGCTTTGAGTGGCAGTCCAAAGCCGCCGTGGTGGTGCTGATGACGTTTTTCCCCATGCTGGTGTCCACCCTGGCCGGGCTCAAGGCCTCGGGCAAGCTCGAACGTGAGCTGATGTACAGCTACGCCGCCAGCTACAGCCGCACCCTGCTGGCGTTGCGCTTGCCGTGCGCCCTGCCGTTCATTTTTGGCGCGCTCAAGGTCAATGCCACCCTGGCGCTGATTGGGGCCATCGTGGCCGAGTTTTTTGGCTCGCCCACCTCGGGCCTGGGCTTCAGAATTTCAACCGAAGCCTCACGCATGAACATGCCGTTGGTGTGGAGCGCCATTGTGGTGGCCGCCGTCACCGGCTCGCTGGCCTATGCGATTCTTGTGCAGTTTGAGCGGCGCGCCGCGTTTTGGCACCCATCGGTGCGCGGTGCCTGAGCTTTTTTCCCCTGTCCCCCAACCCCCCCAAGGAGCTCCTCCCATGATTCGTTCTTCCAAGTTCACCAGCACCCTGCTGGCCGCCGCGCTGGCTGTGTGCGGCATCACCGCCAGTGTGGGTGCTCACGCGGCTGACAAGGTCACCGTGCAGCTCAAGTGGCTGCCCCAGGCGCAGTTTGCCGGTTACTACGTGGCGCAAAGCAAGGGCTACTACAAAGAAGCCGGGCTGGATGTCACCATCAAACCGGGTGGCCCCGACATCTCGCCGGTGCAGGTGATTGCCGGCAACGGTGCCGATGTGGTGGTGAACTGGATGCCCGACGCCCTGGCCGCCCGTGAAGCCGGTGTGCCGCTGGTCAACATTGCCCAGGTGTTCAACCAGTCCGGGCTGATGCTGACCTGCAAAAAAGCCAGCGGTGTGAGCAGCCCGAAAGACTTCAAGGGCAAGACCCTGGGTGTCTGGTACGGCGGCAACGAGTACCCGTTCCTGAACTGGATGGCCAAGCTGGGCTACAAGACCGAATCCGATATCAAAATCCTCAAACAAGGCTTTAACGTCGACCCGCTGTTGCAAAACCAGGCCGCCTGTATCTCGACCATGATCTACAACGAGTACTGGCAAGTGGTGGACGCGGGTGTGAAGGAAAGTGACCTGGTCACCTTCTTCTATGAAAAAGAGGGCGTGGCCTCGCTGGAAGACGGCTTGTATGTCATGGAAGCCAAACTCAAAGACCCGGCCTTCGTGGCGCGCATGGGCAAGTTCCTTAAAGCCACCTTCAAGGGCTGGAACGACGCGGTGAAAGATCCGGCCGGTGCCGCCAAGATTGTGGTCGCGGCCGACATGTCGGGCAGCGCCACCGAGAAGGTGCAAAAACGCCAGATGGAAAACGTGGCCAAACTCATCACCAATGCTGGCACGCCCAAGATCGGTTACCTGGAGCCTGCCGCATATGAGCGCACCGTCAAGGTGTTGCTGGCGGCAGGCAGCTCACCGGTGATCAAGAAAGACCCGGGCAAAGCCGCATACACCCACGCGGTGTGGGACGCTGCCTCCAAGTAAGCTGACAAACCCTGCTGGCCACGGTAACTGCATGCGCGGGTGCCGTGGCCGCTTTGTTGGGTCAATTTTTACATCTAAATAGCCTGTAGTGCTTGTCGCACAAGCGTAAGTAGCTATCTTTTTTAAACTAACAACTGTGCCTGACAAGCCCACGCCCCTGGACGCCAGCAAGGGCCAGATTCGCCAGACCAACGAGGCGCTGATCCTGGCGGCAGCCGAGCGGGTGTTTGCCGGTGCTGGTTTTGGCGGTGCCACCATGGCGGCAATAGCCGAGGCCACTGGCCTGCCCAAGGCCAACCTGCACTACTACTTTGGCTCCAAACAGGAGCTGTACCGCACGGTTTTGGCCGAAACCCTCAAAGACTGGCTGGAACCCACGCACGTCATCACGGTAGAGGCCGACCCCAGAACCGCCATTGAGGCCTACATCCGCGCCAAGATGGCCTTGTCAGTGCAGCGGCCTCATGCCTCGCGCGTGTTTGCCAATGAGTTGTTACACGGCGCGCCAGTGGTCAAGACCTTGCTGGCCAAAGACTTGCGCACCCTGGTGCTGGCCAAAGCCGAGGTCATTGCGCAGTGGGTCAAAAGCGGGCGAATGGCTCCGGTTGACCCGGTGCACTTGTTCTTCACCATTTGGGCGGCCACCCAGACCTATGCTGACTTTGAGGTGCAGGTTTGCGCCGTGCTGGGGCAACCCGAGTTGACACCCCATGACCAAAGCCGAGCCACCGAGCATGTGGTCGGGCTGATCCTGCGGGGCTGTGGCTTGGGCTGATCCTGCGGTCTGCATACCAATCCACCCATTCCCCCGCCAGAAATTAAAAAAGATAGCAACTTACGCTTTGAACACGTGCACTACAGCCTGATTTGTTCAAAAAATTGGTTCAAGACGCGCCGCACAGCAAGTCAAGGCCCCGGTAGGGCCACCTGGGTCAGGCTGACTGCTGAAAACCGAAACCTTACACCGCCGTTCGCAATCCTTTGACCCTGATGCCTTGTGAACAGAAGCCGCCTCAAAAAGCGCGGTTTACCGAAATGTCAACCCAATATCGGATGCGAGCGAATCGGGATCGACAAGCGATTCAAATAGGCTGCTTAGTGGTAATGACACCATCAACATCAGCGTATAAATAATCGCCTGGTACAAAGTGAACACCAGAGAAACTGACGGGCACATTCAATGCACCGGCAACAGGTTCCATGTATTTGCGCGGGCAAGTACCCAATGCGTACAGTGCAACTTCGATATCTTTAATCTGCGCCGTATCACGTACATAACCATTAATAATGATGCCGTTGTAGTTGTTTTGTTTGGCAAAATTCATTAATTTTTCACCCACAACAGCATAGTATTCTGCTGCTACATCGACTAC
>JBIJDQ010000086.1:0-7642 GCA_044344025.1 Rhodoferax sp. | reverse complement strand
AGCAGTCCACCATAGGAGAGCCACCAAGCCAATGTTCATGAGCGTGGCAAATTGGTTGCGCTGGCGCAAGTTGCCATAGGCTTCGCCGATGCTGGTATGGTTCAACCAGGGTCCAGCCCAAGCAGTGCCCCCAAAATACTGCAGCAGGCCGATCAGCGCGCTGACGCTTGCGCCGGCCAACCAGGCCAGAGCCAATGTGCGCACCAGTGTCTGTGATGTGGTTTGAGCTCGGGTCGCCACAACGACCAGGACAGCCAGCGCAGCGCACACCCAAGAAAACAACAGAGGCACGACAGCTGCTGTCGGTCCTGGTGAAAACGGATTCAGCCAAGGCAGGGTGAGGAAAAAAAAGGCAGTGATTGCGGTCATGGGGGTGGTGGCAATGAAAGGGGAAATCCTAGTCAAGCGTTAGTACGCCAATGGATCCTGGTAATTACAACAACCGGGGCCGCACGACCCAGCAAGCGCCGAGGGGGAAGATCAACACACGAGTTTTTGTTCAATAATTGCGTAGGAAGAGATGGGGCTTTTGATGCCCATTCAGTGCCCCACTTCATCCGGTCTGTTTTGTTGGTGAAAAAAAAGGGGTGTACCACTGGCTCGGCTGTTGCCGCTAAAGATGGCCAAATTTAAGTCGACTGCATTCAAGCCTTGGAATTTGAATAAATCAAGCATTCGGTCATCATTGAATGCAATGTGATCATCGGGTTAGACATCATCGATAGATGCGACAGGCTGGAAAAGCTACTGTAGCAGGGCACTTATCTTTGCTAACCAGTCAACGTTTTCTATTACATACCGTGCGTCACGGAATTTATAGTTGGGCGGAGACCGAAGTTCCCGTTCCGGAATTTCCCAAATGATCATCTTTGGTTTGTTCATTTTGAAAGAATCGTCTTGCAAATAGGCTTCCAAGCCAATCCAAGGACCTTGGTCTACGGGGATGGATATATCGAGCAGATTTCTCTGTAGTACGTATCTCAGTGCATCAGGATAACCCGTACTCTTGTTGCTGTAACTGCTTCCAATGGCAGTGATCAGTGTTGTGTCTGCGCCATTGAGTAGTCCAACTTTGGCCTCTGTGGCTCGATTGACCTTGAATTGCAACACCAGTTCAGCCGGGTAAGTGGGGCTGCCTTTGGGCAACAGTTTGACCAGATCGCGGGTACGCACAGGATTCTTGTTTGTGGCCCAGATCAGATTGTATTTTTCTTCCGGTACAGCTTGCCATACTGACTTCAGTAAGGGTGATTTCTCTATTTCGGATTTCACGGTCTGGGCCGCCAAATAAGCCCCGGTGTGTGACCAGTGCGTGTCCAGGCGCATAAAAAGAGGGGTATCGCTCGCTTTGTGGGGGCTGCTTCTAAATGCGTCATCCAGACTCACCACGTTAACATTGGCAGCCCTCAAGGCGCTTACCGCGCTTGCATACTTCCCGTCGGTGTAGGCATCTACCTTAGTGCCATCTGGCAATTGCGCTGCGTTCACCCGAATTTTTGATGGGACGATGACAAGGGCCAACGTGATGCCCTTTCGCTCAAACATTTTGTTGGTTTTGTCCAGCATCTGAATCGTCGCCTGGGTGTCTGGCGCATCAGAGGGCGTCGCAAACTCGTAGCGTGTGAACAACCAGTTGTCTTTCCCAATGATCACCGAGGACTCTTCGGCTGCATGGACTGCGGGTACCAAGATGGTGGCGGCAACCAAAAGATGGTGAAGGAGGATATTGATGGGTTTCATGGGATTCGTTTGTTGATGGTACGAAGAATCACTTACCGGAGTAACGTTCAATTTTATTTTGAACCACCGATAAGACAGGTTTTCCATTCTTTCCGGGCAACAAAAACACGCTGTATGCGGTGCCTTGGCCCATGGTTATATTCGTTTTTGCAATTGGTGTTTTCTCGCCAGAGGGCATGGCAATAAGCCCAACTGAGATGGGGTTGACCTGTATGCCACCAGAGGCACCGAATGCCAGACCTGTAAACACCTTGGTTGCGCCATCGGCTGTCAAGATGTCAACGGTCTGCGGCTTGACGGCCAATTGGTAAACGCTGAGCATGGCCTTGAGTTTGTTGGAGCCCGATTTGTCCTCAAAGAGAATGGGTGCCACAGAAGGCTGGTTCGACACAAAGGCCACCGTCATTGCGTGCCCACGGACCACATCCAGTTTAGTGGACAGGGTGGCTGACTTTTTCCCCTCCGGGACCACAGCTATCTGGTGAGAGCCTACAGGAAGCACCATGTAGTCACCTGCTTGATGATTTGCCAATGGCTGACCATGAACTTTACCGTTGATCATCACTGAAACTTTGTCCAGGTCGGCGGCCGACAAAACACGGACATAGGCGGAGTCCTCAGGGGGCTCAGGGTCGTACAGCAGGCCACTGGATTGAGCCATTGCGCCGATTGACAAGCTATACATCAATATCCCGCTCGTGAAACTTCGGGTCATAGCGCTTCTAAAAGACGAAGTGTGCAGCATTTCAATCCCTTTTCTCTGGCGCTAAGTGCCAGCACGGCCAAACTGTAGCACCCAGCGATGGGTGCCGGGAGGAAGGCCATCAAGAGATACCGCAGTTCGCCAGGGGTCTAGTGAGCGAACTTTTATTTCGGACTTGCCACGGCCTAGGGGCACCAGTTTCAACGCATCGTTGGCGTAGGGTACATTGACAATAACTGCGGCTGCCTGTGTCAGGGGCGGCCCAGGGGAGATAATCACCGTTAGCTTCGGTCTGCCGTCAATCGCATTGACCTCAACAGAAATTCGGTCTCTGTCTAGCCACCACCGCGCAACTGCACCGTTGGGAGCGATCCAAAGGCGGTCTGAGTGCCGTTTGATTTGTTCGAAAACCGCTTGGGCTTGCGCGTCAGTCAGCAAGCTTTGGTTCCGAAATCGGACAAGTGACAGCCCACCCATGGCGACGGATGACTCGAACTCCGCCAAGTACTGCTTTAAACCATCCTCTGGGTCGCCCTCGTCCATCAAGTCTTCCGGACCACTTTGCGTGCGAGGCAGTATCACCAACGGCTTTTGGATGATGGACTGACCGCCCGAGCGGGGAACTACCATGGGTATGCGTGCATCTGTAACGTCCATAAAGGCCACTGCGTAGGCAAAACCCAACTGGTTTACCAATTCAAGAGTCGTTTTGTCCTGAGATTCCATGGGTGCGTGAAAACCAGAATCGACACCGGTTGACAACGCTGCATCTTTAAATTCCTGTCGCATCAAAGTCAAACGTTTGGACTGTGTTGCTGCAGGTTGGTCCTGGAACCCCGCAAACCGATCACCCATGTAGCCGAGTTCATGGCCTTTTGCCTGTAGTTTCTTTAACGCCCCTGCCGATTCTTTGGCATTGCCAGACAGGACGTAGTAAGTTGCACGCGCGCCTGTGTTTTCAATTGATTCTGCGAAAGTGATGTCAACGTCGTCCACTACTTCTCCTGAATCGACAGCGATGGACAACGCGCCTGAATAGGGAAATGGCCAAGCCGCGAGGTAGATGTCAGGTTGCCTGAGGAGCCACGTCAGGGCGTTGTGTGCAATAGCTTCAATGGCCATGGGGTCTGTTGCCAACCAAAGGCGCTCTGGGTAGCCAAGCGTGACTGAGCGGGACAGGACACCAGATGGTTGGCGCTGTTCGCCAAAAACAATGGTGGTTCCGGGCTTGTTACGCAACGTTGTTCGAGACCAGTTCATGATCTGAGCCGCAGGCTGTTGCCCAGAAAGCCGCAAGGGGTAGATGCCCTTAACGCGTTCAAACCACACGCGTTGTCCCGCTGGAAGGCTGTGCGTGATTGCACCGTCACCGTGCGGCATTATGAAGTTTTCCTCTTGTTCGTCCTCAGTGTCTCCAAGCACCATAGCGCCGATCGAATCCCTCATGAAGGAAAAACCTTGCCAATGCCCTTTTTCGTCCCGAACGCCTGTTAACCAACTGCTAAGGACGCTACCTCCCTGGGATCGAAACTTGATGATGGCCAATTTTTCACGCTCCGACAACGCAATCAGCGACGGCAACACCAAAACACCAGGGGCACTTGCCTCCAACTTGTCCACTGCCAAGACCACTTTGTAAGGAATTTTGTATTTCTTAAGAAAAACTTCCCATAGCCGCAAACTGTCTTTGAAGTCAATGCTGCTTGCAGCGTAGTAGGTCTTCGACGTGGGAGATGCATAGAGCCACACCATTGGCGATAACCCAACGGCATGCCCAACGATTTTGCGTGTTAAATCTTCATTTCTTGCGACGGAAGAGGTAAGGATCGTTGGTTTGGGTTGGTCCGGGCCTTTGAACGTACCTTTAGGCAAAAAGTACCCGTCGGCCGAAGTGCTGGCTGGCGCTGCTTTTGATGTCAACTCAGATGCCTGCTTTGCCACTGACGGGTTGCTTGTTGAGCAACCGGCAAACAAGCTTGCAAACGAAATGGCTATCAAACAACTCAAGTTGTAGATTTGGTTTTTCATGGCGTTAAACTGCAAATGCAGTCTCTAGTCCGTTAAATAGATTCCAGACTGTATCAAAACGGGCTTTTCACTCACGCGCTTTATTTTTGCCAGAAAGTTTTGCAATTCCCTGATTTTTGTGCTGTTAATATTAGGGAGGTAACGGTCACGTCTTTTTTACCCCTAAGTTTGAACACACTTGGGGTTTGGAAATGGGTGGCGTTATTTTTGATAATGTGTGCATTGCCACACTGACAATTTGGGGCCTGTTTGAACAACTACGTTAAAAACCAAGTGGTCCCCCAGAGGGTGACCAAGCCGAAAATTATGCTGGTTTTTGGGACCCGTCCCGAGGCAATCAAGATGGCTCCGCTCTATCTTGCCCTTAAGGCCATGCCGGAAGTGTTCGAGACATGTCTCTGTGTGACGGCTCAGCACCGCCAGATGCTCGATCAAGTGTTGCATACCTTCGGGATCACCCCGGACATTGACCTTAATCTAATGCAGCCTGGTCAAGATCTGTTTGACGTGACCGCAGCGGTGTTGTTGGCCATGCGTGGCGTGTTGCGGGACCACCGCCCCGATGTTTTGCTGGTACATGGGGACACGTCAACTGCCTTGGCGGCGGCCATGGCTGGCTTTTACCAGAATGTACCGGTGGGTCATGTTGAGGCTGGACTGCGAACCCATGACCTACGTTCACCTTTCCCAGAAGAGTTCAACCGCCAGGTTGTCGGTAAGCTGACGCGCTGGCACTTTGCACCCACTGAGTTAAGCCGGGACAATCTGTTAGCCGAAGGCGTACCCGCAAGCAACGTGACAGTTACCGGCAATACCGTGATTGATGCCCTGCATTGGGTGCTTGCCCGCATAGAGGCTGATTCGCAACGACGTGAAGAGATTGTTGCGCTGCTCAGTGAGCACCTGCCATTTGATTGGCATCAACAGCGTTTGGTATTGATTACAGGCCATCGGCGTGAGAATTTTGGTGACGGCTTTTTGCAAATCTGTGCAGCATTGTCGGAGTTGGCTTCCCGTTATCCATTGGTGCGATTTGTCTACCCGGTTCACCTCAATCCCAATGTCCAACAACCCGTAGCTGCAATCTTGGGTGCCTTACCCAATGTTCACCTGATCCCACCTCTTGACTACGAGCCCTTCGTTTATCTGCTTAAGCACAGTTTTTTGGTGTTGACGGACAGCGGGGGCATACAGGAAGAAGCTCCCAGCTTGGGCAAGCCAGTGCTCGTGATGCGCGATGTAACGGAGCGCCCAGAGGCAATCCAAGCAGGCACGGTGCGTTTGGTGGGTGCGGATTCAAACCGAATTGTTGCCAATGTTGCGGAGTTGTTGGAAAGCGCGGTGGCTTACGCAGCGATGGCCAAAGCACACAACCCATACGGTGATGGTTGTGCCTGCGATCGAATTATTTCAGTGCTCAATGCTGAGGTGAAATAGAGTGGGGCGCGATGGGTTATCAGATCAGAATTCAGAGTACAGCGAAGTGGGGCGTGAAATAATGAAATCGATATTTACTATTAGTTGGGCTCGACTTGCGTTCACGTTGATTGTGGCGGCTGTTTTAGGGCTTATTCAATCGAATGCGTTGGCCAAGTCATCCAAAAAGGCTATCCAGGCTACTGAAGCGAGTCGCGTTGAAAAAGTTGGTATCAAGCCTGTTGCGCCTTCACCCGCATTGGAGCGCCGAGGTTTTGTTGGCCTGTGGGAGAGTCCCTGGATATCAAGGGACTTGACTTTTACAGAGCTGGGTTTTCCAGAACCGATCGTGGTCGGTGCTGCACAAACACAGCGCGAGGTCTACCTGCCAGTGCCCGCCAATTTGCGTATTCATCGACCAGTACTGCAATTTAATGCTGACTACATGCGTGCAGATGGGGGGCGCACTGCCTTGGTGATCATGACTGACAACGAGCCCGTCAGTTCGCGCAATTTTTCCATGGACCACGGCGATGCCAGCGCAAGCTTGGACATCAACGGCAGACCGCGTTCGGCGGGCACAATTCGCCTCAGCGTGATTTGGAAATCAATTCTCACCGACGATTGGATATGTGCTGATGGTCGTTCGACAGGTAATTTTTTACGGATAGACCCGACAACCCGTTTTAGTTTTGTTTTCAACGGGGACGAAGTCCTTGACATTAGCACAGCTTGGGGCGCATTGCCGCACAGGCCCGTCATACTTGTGGCACGCGAAATGAGTGCCCAGGCTTACGACAGCGCGTGGCGCGTGGGTGCTGCGTTGATTAAGGGTGGCAAAAACCCAATTGTTCGGTCAGTGCCCGCGGTGGGGGCCTACATCGACCTGCGCGAGCTCACGGTGTCCGATGATTTGAAGTCGATTGCGGCCTTTGCTGCGCTTGCCGAAGGTGGTGACCACAAGATCAAGAACCTCGCCGAGGTTGGTGCGCTGTTGGCGCTTGGCCAAAACGCGACACTTCGTCCAGACCTGATGATTGCAGAACCGGCGCTGCTTGCCGATCTGACGGCCGCTGCAGATGCGCTGACTGCTGAGTTGCGCGGCAGTGCCCCCGAGGCGTTGGCTGCCTTCACCCGCTGGCGTGATCGAAATGTGAATTCAGCGGGGGAGATGGTGAGCAACGAACTGCGTCTGGTACGGCTGTTGGGGCGACCTGTCATTGCCATTGCGCCCGATGCCGGTGCGAGGGCGGCGGGTTTGTATGAATCCTTGTGGCGGCCCATTGTGCTTACACCAAAGGTGTTTGCCAAGGTTGCCGACAAACCCATTTCTTCAGACGAGATCGTGACGCTGAGCGCGCTGGGCGCAAAAAACGCATCTTTGGATGTACTTGCGCGAAGTGATTGGACCTTAAACTTTGAGTTAGGTGCAGTGTCTAGTGATGGCCGTATACCCACCAAACTGGAGCTGGATGTTGCTGCTTCCCCTGGTGCGACGGCAACCAAGCCAGTTGCCTCCGTGTTCATCAACGATATCCTGCTGGGTGCCTTGCGGCTGGAGGCGCTGGGCCGACGCGAGAGAATCACGGTGCTAGTACCACGCTATGCCCTGCTGTCGGAGAATGTGCTGAGGGTGTCCTTCATTCGTCAGCTTAGTAGTTACCGCTGTAACGAGACTCCAGAGGCCTATCCCGTATCGATATTGCCCAGCAGCCACTTCATTCTTTCACGCAACCGACTAGATGCCGACTTTTC
>JBIJDQ010000084.1:0-7697 GCA_044344025.1 Rhodoferax sp. | reverse complement strand
TGCGGATCAACCCAAGCGGGTCGAGCGACGGCTGACTGCAGGGATAACCCTAGGTACTTTGCGTCAACCGAGTGACGGCTTGATGACAGACAGCCCCACCAACACGCCACGCAAATAGGCCGCAATGGCGGGATCAGCATCCAGCGAAGCCACCAGTGCGCTGGCCTGTGCCATGTCCCGGGAATCGCCCAAACTGGCCTGAAGTTGGGTCGCCTGGGCGTGACACAACGCCGCCAAAGCTTTGGGCAACACATTGCGCAAGGTCTCTACACCATAACGCAAACGCTTGGCCAGAATGCGCACCTGGTGTTGCTGCGCTGGCATGGTGGCGGCTTGTTGTGCCTGTACCAAGCGCTGCTGCAGGCGCAAAATCCGGCGCTTGGCCCAATGGCGCAACGCCCTTTTGTGAGCCGGTGGGGCGTACCCTGATGCCGTCAGGGTTTCCAGCCATTCTGAAATGGCCAGCAAATTTGCGCCGACACCAGGGCTTTGCAATTCGCGCCGCGCCGCTTGTCGCTCAAGCTCACCCGCCTGTGTCAAGGCGATGGTTGCTGCCTGCCAGGATGCCAGTAGCTGGGGGCTCCCAATGCAATAACCACTTTCCAAGCTTGGCAGTGTGGTGCGGGCGGCCACATCCAGATTACGCAGATTGCCCAAGCATGACAAGAGCGGTTTAAGCGCCAACCACGAGGGCACTTCGGCAATTGCCGCTGTTTTCTTGAATAGACGAAGTGCTGACCTGAAGCGCCGCCAGCCCACCCGCGCCTGGTGCACCACTTCGGGGTCATCCGAGGTGCGAAGTGCGTCCAGATTGCGGGTGAACTGCGCAAACATTTCACGCAACACAAGCTGAGCCAAGTCGGGCTGGGCGAGCGTCAAAACAAGCTTGGGCGGCTGGGCACGACAGGGCTGGCCGAGGCCGTTTTGTGCCAACAAAAAACCACGCTGCGCCTTGCTCAGATGGGCTGGCAAAACAGCCACAGCTTGGGCCAACTCACGAGCCAAACCAAACAGTTCCGATGGCAAACCGGCCTTCAATTCAAGTTCCAGCTCACAAAGGGGGGCTTGTTTGCCGTCGGCCTCCAGGTGCCCGATGTCCAGGGCAACTTCCACCCAACTTCCGTCACGTTTGCGCACCTGCCAGCTGCATCGCTCAAACACAGTCACAAAGCAGGGTGTAAGGGTTGCGAACAGCGCGCCGTCCGGGTCAATGTCTTGCCAGGGCGTGGCTTGAAGCGCCTCCAGATCCAACGCAGGGCCTGCCACTGCACTTTCCCACTCCCCCCGGCGGCTCAGGGCCGATGCATCGCTGCCGCCGGTCTTCAGGGTTTGCAGCCACTGGGGTTTGCTGGCATCGCCGATGCGGCGCAATCGCAGGGCAATCCGCTGCTGGCGCAAGACCTGATCCGGCGTGTCGAAGTAGATGTTGTACAGAAGCTGCCTGGACATCTTGCGCCTTGCCAACAATGCGGTCTGAGCCAAGCGCACGACCAGACCCGCCGGGTCAGCGCTTGGCAAATACAGTTTCAGTTCAACCTCTTGCGGCGAGGTAATTTGATCAGGTGACTTCATGCCGTATGGTCCTCGCGGTGGGATTGAGAAAGCCAACATCTCACCTGCGCTGCCACCCATGGTCCATCGTCCAGCGGGAGGTCATGCCCGGCGCTTGGGTGGGTACGCAGTTCGCACGACCAACGCTTGGCCAGGGTGCGACTGCACTCGGCCGAGACCAGATGGTCATGCACACTGGCCAGCAGAAGCGTTGGGGTTTCAGGTCGATTCTGCGGTGCATGAAAACGCGCTGCTGCCAGCAATTGGCGCAACGCGTTTGATCGGGTCACCGGGTGGGCCTGGCGCAATGCCAACCAGGTCTGCACTGTCGAGACGTCGCCATGGTTGCTGGTCATTCGCAGGATGGCGCGCTCCCAAGCTTGCGGGCTGGCACCCAGCAGCGCCAAACGCAGCAGGGTGCGGTAGTTAGCAGGTAACAGGCGTTGATAAAACGGATTGAAAGGGCGCATGCTGGTGTTGATAAGGACTTGGGCCGCAACTTCTTGTGGGTGCAAGTGCGCCCAACACACCGACACCATAGCACCCAGGGACATGGCCAGCACATGGTAAGGCGGCTCAAGCATGCGTTGTGTCAATTGCGCCCTGCAATGGGCCACCATGTCTTGCACCCGGCATGGACTCAAGTGCTGATTCAGGACACCATTACCTGGCAGGTCAAGCAGCGCCACTGAATCTGCGGGCATGGCCTGCTGAAACTGCCCAACAAAGTGGCCCCAATGCCCAGCCTCTCGGGTCAGGCCACGTAAAAAAATCCAGCTTGCCATGTTCAGTACCAGTCTTGCAGGGCTTGGGCGTGGTGTTGCGCCCGATGTTCTGGCATGGGCAACCACAAATGGTGCCCGCAGGCCGCCCGTGATAAAAAGTCAAGCAACAACTGGTGTTGGCGCAGCACCCGCTGCTGCCGGTGCTCAATCAGCGGGTTAAAGATGCCGTGTCGCGAGAACAATTGACGCGGGTTTTTTTTGACCCACAACCAAGACCCCATCTCCAGGGTCAAGGGCAAAAATACCCGCTGCGACTGGGCGCAGGCCTGCAAATACAAATGGTCCCACAGGTCGCCATGCGCCAGGTATTGCAGGCTTTGCGGCTCAATCACGTAACGGTGGTGGCTGTGAGATTGGACAAAAATGTTTTTCAATGCCTGCATTTCGGCCAAATGGGCAATCGGTGAGCGCTTGTGGGCATAAGGAAACCAAATGCGGTCCCTGGCACCAAAGCCAGAATGGCAGTCGACCGAGACACTGAACTTGCGCGTCAGCAGCTCAGCGGTAACCAACTCACAGACGGCCTGATTTTCCAGCTCCATGGGTTTGCCCTTTAACCCCCGGTACCAGGGCAAACCTGAACTGATGCGCTGACCACCCACCAAAAACGGCACTGGCTCAGTCGACTCAACCGGTGCATTGCGCATCAAGTCCACCCCATGAGGGTTGGCGCGCGTGCCCAAAGCCATGCCACCTGGGTTAACGATGGGCATGAAGACCAGGCGAACGGTTTCCAACTGCCGGTGCAAGCTGCTGTCCCACTGCAAGCGCATCACCAGGCTTTGCAGGTAAGCAATCACCACTTCGGCACCAATACGCTCCAAGCCATGCACGCCGCCAAAGTAGCCCACTGCAGGCACCTCAGGCGAGGGGTTCCCCATGGTGATGACGTGAACCGGGTAGGCCGTGCGACCCGGCAGACCGACCTCACAGGCCACACGAGCTTGCAGCCAGCCAGCGCCAAGTTCAATGATGCGCTCCAGCGCCTCCAGTTCCGGCAGTTCGGGGGCAGTCACAGAAATTGAAAAAGGCAATGAAAGGGCACACGCATCATTTTGAGAGCCTACAACACCATCATGTCAAAGCCATGACAAAGGCGTCCGTTTCGGCGGCCTTCCAACGTCACAAAAGCGTCATTAACGGCTGTTAACTTCTTAGGCTGTATTCACACTTGATGGACACCACACCATGCGACGACAAGCCACCTTTTTCCGCCTGTTGGCCATACCGACGTGCCTGATCTATGGCCTGTGGGAACTGGTTTGTTTGCAGCGTTCGCGCTTGATGCTGCGGCGCTGACACCAAAACGCCCAGTGGTTTCGGCTTGGGTCAGCCCGGCTTCTTGCCCTTGATCTGACGGTTTTCCAGGTGTTTGAGCACCAAATAGGTTGACACGCCAATCAGCCCGGCACCGACTAAAAATCCCCCGTAGGCCAGCGGCCAAGGAATGCCCTGCGTCATCATGGAAAACTCCGACATGCCACCCATGCCGGCCAGGATATTGATGGGGGTAAACACCACACCAAACACCGTGAGCTGGTTGATACGTCGGTTCTGGTTGATGTTGATGAAACCAATGGTGGCATCCATCAGGAAGTTGATCTTGTCGAACAAAAACGAGGTGTGGCTGTTCAGCGAGTCAATGTTGCGCAAAATTTGGCCAGCATCTTCTTGCTGCGAAGGCGACATGATCTTGCTGCGAAGCAGAAAATGAATGGCCCGCTGGGTGTCCAGAATATTGCCTCGAATCCGTCCATTCAAGTCTTCTTCCTCGGCAATGTCACCCAGAATGGCGGCGGCCTCTTTGTCGGTGATGGCTTCGCTCAAGACCTGGCGCCCCACCTTGCCCAAGGTGGCGTAAATGTCCTCCAGCGAGTCTGCTGAATACTCCACATCGGCACCATAAAGGTCCAGCAACACATCAATGCAATCGGTCACATACCCGGCCTGGGTACGGGCGCGCCGCCGCTGCAGACGAAAAACCGGCAATTCCTGATTGCGCAACGAAAACAAAATGCCCTGGTGCAAAATGAATGCCACCGGCACACTGCGGGAATTGCCTTCACGGTCCAGCAAGAAGTTGGAGTGCAAATGGATCTCGCCGCCCTCTTCTATGCGGTAGCGAGAACTGACTTCCAGATCGGTGACATCATCCGGGTCTGGCAAGGGTAGCCCAAAATACGAGCCCACGTAGCTTCGCTCAGCCTTGCTGGCGCCCAACAAGTCGATCCAAATGGGTTTGACGCCTTCCAGATTTTTACGCCCCTCAATGGTAATTTGCCGCAGTCGCCCTTCGGCCAGCACAAAGGCATTCATCTGACTCTCGTCAAACGCAGGTTCCCGGTCACCCGCCAGCAATTCGCGGCGCGCATCAGAGATTTCCCACAAGACATCATTCTGTCGCTTGGCGGGAATTTGAGCCCAAAGAAGCGTGGCATCGTCAAGGGGCAGGGCTTCAAGGATATTGCCAACCTCGCCAGTTGGCAGCGACGTCAGCAAGTTTTGTAATTCGGCCAAATGTTGGCGCTGCACCAGTGTCTCCACAATCGCCTGGCGCGGCATGCTCTGACTGTGGACCATGCCCTCAACCCGCTTTTGCTTTTTGAGCAACTCGGATACTTTTTCGAGAGACGCAGTCATACGGTACGAATAGGGATAGGTACCAGACGGGCACCCTGTCGATGAAGGCTAAAAGTCACCAAACCGCAGCGGGTTTTGGCGCTCAGCGGCTTAGTGCAAGGCGTAAGGCACGGCCTTGTCACAGTGGGCTTTAAGGTAGGTTCGATAGGGAATTGACCAATCCTGCCGAGGGGACTGAGTTTGCTCTTTCGCGACACAGGCCACAAGTTCACTTTTTGCTTGCTTGAACAACATGTCCTGTGAACCGAAACGCCTTTCCAACTTGTTGCACAGCCGTTCCAGATCGTCTGAGTGTTTTGACATTTCCAACTTTCTATTGACTTCGGATGCGCGCATGGTAACAAGCTAAATTTGTGTTTACTCAACAAAAATCGCTTTATTTGACGTGTCGCAATACCCATGAAAATTCAGTATTAAAGACACGTCAGCGACGCATTTTTGTCATGAAATTGACACAAGTGGCACCTATAAATCACTCATGACTCACAAAATTTCCCGAAAAGATACCGCAATCGGTTCCGAGCCCTTGCCACACGAGTTCAGCGGCCCTTGGGACCCTGCGGTCTGTCTGGCACTCATTGCTCAGTTATGGACGCTGCGGCGTGCCATGCTGACTCGCGAGAATGAACTGCAAAATGAACTTGACAAGGTTCTGCCGGAACACCGGCAAAGTGCACGAAACCTGATTCATTACCTCACGCTGCGCAGTGTGGACTTGCGCCCCTTGCAGAACCAACTGGCCTGGCTGGGACTGTCTTCCCTGGGGCGCTCTGAATCCCATGTGTTGGCCAGCCTTGACAAGGTGCTTGGTGTGTTGCACCGCCTGACCGGTCAGCCCTGGGAAGACAAGTCAGACGAAGAGCCTGCCGGAAGTGTGAGCAGTCGCGAGCTGCTGAATAAAAACACGGTCAACCTGTTGGGCCAGGCACGCACTAAACGCCCGGTTCGCATCATGGTGACCTTGCCGTCTGAAGCATCCGGTGACTTCAATGTGGTTCGTGACCTGGTGGAGGCGGGCATGGACATTGCCCGGATTAACTGTGCGCATGACGGTGCCATAGAGTGGCACCAAATGGCGGCACATGTGCGCCGGGCTGCCAAAGCAGCTCAACGCCCGGTCAAGATTCTGATGGACTTGGGCGGGCCAAAAATCAGAACCGGTGAAGTCGCACCCTGCCCGCCCGTTCTGAAACTCAAACCCGGCAAAGACGAGTTTGGTCGCGTGTTTCGACCGGCACGGCTGCACTTGCGCCCCATTGATGCCGCTGAAGATTTGACCGACGCAGATGCCTCTGTTGGTGTTTGGGAGGTTTGGTTGCGGCGTTTAAAGGTGGGTGCCAGCATTGATTTCTTTGATGCGCGCGGGGCCAAACGTCACTTTCTGGTGGTCAAGGCCACTGAAAACAGTGCCATTGCAGAAAGCCTGCAAACTGCCTACTTGACCCCAGAGACCATCCTCAACCTGGGCGGCTCAGGGGGAAAGAAAAAGCACTCCACCCTGGTTTGCCAGATCGACAGTCAGCCTGGCGCGCTGCATCTGCACCGGGGTGACATCTTGCGCCTGACCAAAGAAGGGCTTGGGCAAACCGAGCACATGGATGACGACACCGAAGACCCTCGCCCGGACAACGCGCATGTGTCATGCACCTTGCCCGAGGTCATTGACCAGGTCAAGGTGGGAGAGCCTATCTGGTTCGACGACGGCCGAATTGGCGGCGTGATTCATAAAAAAAGCGCCGATTGGGTGGATGTTGAAATTACTTTGGCACGCATGACCGGTGAAAAACTGGTGGGCGACAAAGGCATCAACCTTCCCGAAAGCAAGCTAAACCTGCCAGCGCTGAGCGACAAGGACATCGAAGACCTTCTGGTCGTGGCGACTGAGGCTGACATGGTGGGTTTGTCATTTGTACAAAGGCCAGCCGACGTTGAGCTTTTACGCCAGCATTTGCGTCGACTGGACCGAGAAGACATTGGCATTGTGCTCAAGATTGAAACCCTTCAAGGGTTCGAGAACCTGCCTGAACTGATGCTGGCCGCCATGGCGGCCAAGGGTGCTGGCGTGATGATTGCACGCGGTGACCTGGCGGTGGAATGTGGCTACGAGCGCCTGGCTGAAGTGCAGGAAGAAATCCTGTGGTGTGCCGAGGCGGCCCACGTACCGGTCATCTGGGCCACTCAGGTGCTTGAATCATTGGCAAAAACCGGCCTGCCCTCGCGCGCTGAAATCTCGGATGCCGGTTTGGGCGTGCGTGCCGAATGTGTCATGCTTAACAAAGGCCCCTACATCACCCAGGCGATTCGGACCCTGGACGACATTCTGAAGCGCATGGGTGGCCACCAGGCTAAGAAACGGCCACTGCTGCGGGCGCTGCGTGCCTGGGGTGGTACGCGTGAAGCGGGGTTCGAATAGGGTCAAACCGTTGACAGACACTTGAAAATCGCTTTTTTCAAGTGTTTCAGGCTTGTAGCGCTCTACCCTAATCATTAGTTTGCTATATTTAGCATAGTAATTTAACTCTGAAAAGTTGGTTGGCCAAAGTCTCGGCTGTCTACGAACTGGGCAACTGCGACTGTGCTCGCTGCAGCGTCATGCAAGCTCAAGGCAAGCCCATCCCAACACGAAAAAAAGCCCGCGCCAAGGCGGGCTTCAATAGAGCGGCACAGGGCCGCATCACTTGCTTAGCTCGGGCTGTAGTCAGCCAGATTTTTGCCAAACTT
>JBIJDQ010000083.1:0-7710 GCA_044344025.1 Rhodoferax sp. | reverse complement strand
CATAAGGCCCGGGCAGCAGCGCGACTGAGGCCAGCGTAAACACCGCCACAATGGCCATGCTGATCCACCACGGCGAGCGCAACAATATGGCAAACAGCGAGTTCTCGGACATCTTGTATTTCATGGGTGCATCCAGGTTGGCCGCAGTGCGAAGCCGCTGCGGCGCGCAAGTGTAAGGGCCGTCAAGTCATGCGGTGAATGCGCTGGCCCAGCATGTCGGGCGTGACCAATGTGACTTGTCGTTCGGTCACATAAAAGCCCTTGGCGAGGTCTTGGTCAACGTCAAGCCCGGCACTGAATCCGTCAGGCAAGCAGCAGTGCTTATCAATGATGGTACGGCGCAGCCTGACTTTTTTGCCGATCCGCACATCCGGCAGCACCACCGAATCTTCAATCAGGCTGCCCTCGGCCACCTTGACTTTGGAAAACAGAATTGAACGCTGCACACTGGCCCCACTGACAATGCAGCCACTGGAGACCAGCGAGTTGCAGGCCATGCCACAGCGGTCTGCCTCGTTAAAGACAAACTTGGCTGGCGCAAGCTGGCGCTGCAAACTCAAGATGGGCCAGTTGTCGTCGTACAGGTTCAACTCTGGCTGCACCGAGGTCAGGTCCATGTTGGCCTCCCAGTACGCGTCCAGGGTGCCCACGTCGCGCCAGTAGGGGATGGAATCCACCATATTCACACAGCTGTCTTCAAACTTGTGGGCAAACACCTGGTATCGGGACAACAACACAGGGATGATGTCTTTGCCAAAATCATGGCTGGAGCTTGGGCGGGCCGCATCGCGCACCAGTTCATTGACCAACAACTCGGTGTTAAACACATAAATGCCCATACTCGCCAGGGCGTGGGTCGGGCGTTCAGGCAGAGCGGTGGGGTGCTTGGGTTTTTCCTCAAAAGCCACAATGCGCCCGGCGGCATCGACCGACATCACGCCCAGGTCGCAGGCTTTTTCCAATGGCACCTGGATGCAGGCGACGGTCATGTCGGCACCACGTGCCGCGTGCTCGGCCAGCATGACCGAATAGTCCATTTTGTAGATGTGGTCACCGCCAAGAACCAGCACCAGTTCGGGTCGTGCCTCGTCAATGATGGGCAGGTTTTGGTACACGGCATCGGCCGTGCCAAGGTACCAGCATTCGCCGTGCTGCTGCTGCGCGGGCACCACGTCCACATATTCACCCAGGCTGGCGGCCAAAAACCCCCAACCGTGCTCGATGTGGCGAATCAGGCTTTGCGCCTTGTACTGGGTCAGCACCGCAATGTGGCGCACCCCAGAGTTGACGCAGTTGCTCAGCGAAAAGTCGATGATGTTAAGGTGCCCGGCGAACGGCACCGCCGGTTTGGCGCGCCAATCGGTCAACTGGTGCAAACGGCTACCACGCCCACCCGCCAGTACCAAGGCATAGGTACGCTTGGTCAGGCGGTTTTGGGAATGGTAGGTCATGGCGCGTGCTCCTCAACTCAGGTGTTCACCCCCCTTTGAGCCAAGTATCTCACCCGTCTGATGTGCTGGCAAGGCGAAAACCCCTTGCTAAAATAGGGAAAAAAGCGATCATAATCGCTACATTTTATATAGCCATAAACCTATATAACACGTGCACTTCAAGCCATTTTTGCATAAAATTTCTAAAAAATTTTGATTTTTTGCCTGACAAACTATCGTGACAGGGCAGACCTGGTGCTCAATCGCGAACCAGACGGGCAAAAGTTTTGCGGAACTTGGCCACCTTGGGGGCTGCCACTGCCATGCAGTAGCCCTGGTGCGGGTGGTTTTCAAAATAGTCCTGGTGGTAGTCTTCCGCTGCCCAGTAATTGGCCAGGGGCAACACTTCGGTCACGATGGGCTTGGCGTAAATGCCACTGCTGCGGAGTTCTTCAATCACCGCATTCGCCACCGCCTGCTGCTCTGGGGTCTGAAAGTAAACACCGCTGCGGTACTGGGTGCCGGTGTCATTGCCCTGTGCGTTGAGCGTGGTTGGGTCGTGAATGACGAAGAATATTTCCATGATTTCGCGCACACCAATTTGTGCCGGGTCGTACATCAGCTTGACCACCTCGGCGTGACCCGTGCTGCCACTGCAAACTTGTTCGTAGGTGGGCGCAAATACATGACCGTTGCAGTAGCCCGACTCCACGTCCACAATGCCTTTCACGCGGACAAAGACCGCCTCAGTGCACCAAAAACAGCCACCGCCGAGCGTGAGGGTTTGAAGGTCAGGGGTCATGCAGGTGTGCTCCTTGTGGTGAAGTAAAAAGTGGTACGGAGGCAATGCTATTCGGAAAATGGCTGAGACGGTGCCGCCCGGCGGATGTCCTTGCGATTGACAGTTTTCAGGTCAAAAGTTACATTACTAACCCGTTAGTCATTAATTCATGCCCAGTTCGATGCCTCAAACCATGCCCACAAATGAGGCCAAAACACCCCGAGCAAGGCGCAAGGAAGCACGCCCCGGCGAACTGTTGGCTGCCGCGTTGGACCTTTTTGTTGAAAAAGGCTTTGCCGCCACACGGGTTGAAGAAGTGGCCCGGCATGCCGGGGTGTCCAAGGGCACCCTGTTCTTGTATTTCGCCAGCAAGGAAGAGCTTTTCAAAGCCGTGGTGCGCGAAAATATTTCCGGACGCTTTACCGAATGGAACAGCGAAATTGACCACTTTGAGGGCAGTTCAGAAGCCATGTTGCGCTACTGCCTGTTCAGTTGGTGGGAACGCATTGGCTCCACCCAAGCCAGTGGAATCCCCAAGCTGATGATGAGCGAGGCGCAGAATTTTCCTGAGTTGGCCCGCTTTTACCAACACGAGGTCATCCAGCCCGGCAACGCCCTGATTGAGCGCATTCTCAGGCGCGGTGTGACACGCGGCGAGTTCCGCGCCATGGACTTTACCTATGGTGTTTACCTGGTTTTGGCCCCCATGCTGTTTCTGGCCATGTGGAAACATTCGCTGGGCACCTGCTGCGGTGACCCCGCACAGCTTGACCCCAGTCTTTACCTGGAGGCGCAACTTGACATGCTGATTCGTGGCTTTGGTGCACCGTGCGCCCCCTGACTGCCGACTTGGAGACCTCCCCTGCATGAAACCCTGGATGAAATGGACCGCTGCCGCCGTGGTGATGGCCCTGCTTGGCGCTGGCACCCTGCGCACCCTGTTGGCCCGCAAAGACCGCCAGACGACGCTGGACCAGCAACAATTGGCCCAAAAAGCGCAGGTCAGCATCGACTTGGCAGACAGTGACCTGGTTCAGGTCAAAACGCTTGAGCTTCAACGGGTGGTGGCCATTGCGGGCCCGCTCAAGGCCGTCAACACCGCTGTGCTCAAAGCCCGCGTGGCGGGTGAGTTGCGCGCCTTGACCGTGCGTGAGGGCGACAGCGTGCGCCAAGGCCAGGTGCTCGCGCACATTGACCCGACCGAGTCCGATGCACGCGTGCGCCAGGCACGCCAGCAAACGGCTGCTGCCAAAGCGCAGGTGGACATCGCTCAGCGCAGTTTTGACAACAACCGTGCACTGGTGGCGCAAGGCTTTATCTCGGGCACGGCGCTTGAGTCCTCGCAGGCCAACCTAGCGGCAGCGCAAGCCAATTTTGCCGCTGCACAATCCGGCGTTGACCTGGCTGCCAAGGCACAAGATGACAGCGTGTTGCGCGCACCCATTTCCGGTCAAATCGCTCAACGGCTGGTACAAACCGGTGAACGGGTCGCGGTGGATGCCCGGGTGCTTGAGCTTGTGGACAACCGCCAACTGGAGTTGGAAGCCAGCTTGAGCCCGATGGATTCGCTTCAGGTCAAGGTCGGGCAAGTGGCTCAGTTGCAAGTTGAGGGTCAGGCCACACCGCTGACCGCCAAGGTGCTGCGCATCAACCCAAGCGCCAGCGCGGGCAGCCGCGCGGTGCTGGTCTACTTGGGCGTGGCACCCCATGCCAGTTTGCGCCACGGTTTGTTTGTGCAGGGCATGCTGCAGGTCGGCACGGTGCGCGCACTGGCGCTGCCGCTGAGTGCCTTGCGTACCGACAAACCCCAGCCCTACCTGCAGGTGGTCAACCAGAACCTGGTGCAACACCTCAACGTGACCACCGGTGTACGTGCTGACCTTGATGGCACACCCATGGTGGCCATCAGCGGTGTGCCCGAAGGTAGCCTGGTGGTTGATGGCCGCGTTGGGGGTTTGCGAGCGGGCACACTGGTGAACACCACCGCACGGTCGGTGGGAGCCAAGTAAATGTGGTTTACCCGCGTTAGCCTGCACAACCCGGTATTTGCCACCATGGTGATGCTGGCGCTGGTGGTGCTGGGCCTGTTTTCCATGCAGCGGCTACAGGTTGACCAGTTCCCCAACATTGATTTCCCGGTGGTGGTGATCAGCACCGACTACCCCGGTGCCTCGCCTGAGATTGTGGAAAGTGAAGTCACCAAGAAGATTGAAGAGGGTGTGAATTCCATTGCCGGCATCAACGCCCTGACCTCGCGCTCTTATGAGAGCCAGTCGGTGGTGATCATTGAGTTTGGCCTGCACATCAACGGGCGCAAGGCCGCCGACGATGTGCGTGAAAAAGTTGCCGCCATTCGGGCCAGTCTGCGCACCGAGGTCAAGGAGCCCAAGGTGTTGCGCTTTGACCCCAGCAGCCGTGCCATCTGGTCAGTAGCCGTGCTGCCCGATGCCAGCACAGGCCAGGCGCTCAACGCGGTCGAGCTCACTAACTGGGCTGAGCAGACCCTCAAGAAGCGCCTTGAAAACGTGCGGGGTGTGGGCTCGGTGGCGTTGGTCGGTGGCAACAAGCGTGAGATCAACCTTTACCTGAACCCCCAGGCTCTGGAGTCTTTTGGCATTACCCCCGAGCAAGTGGCCAATGCAGTGCGCACCGAAAACCAGGATTACCCGTTGGGCAACATCCGCTCCAGTGCGCAAGACCGGGTGATCCAAATCGCCGCGCGTATGCAACGTCCGGAAGATTTTGGCCGCATCATCATTGTCCGCAAAAACGGCGCACCGGTGCGAGTTGAACAAGTGGCCCAGGTGGCCGACGGGGGGCAGGAAGTGGAGAGCCTAGCGCTTTACAACGGCCAGCGCACCTTGCTGCTGAATGTGCAAAAGTCACAAGACGAGAACACCATTGCCGTGGTGGACGGGCTGAACACAACCCTGGCCGAGTTGCAAAAGCAGCTGCCGCCCGGTGTGAAGCTGGCCCAGATTACCGACGGCTCTCGGCAAATTCGGGTGTCGGTGGCCAATGTGCGGCAAACGCTTTTTGAAGGCGCACTGCTGACAGTGCTGATTGTGTTTTTGTTCCTGAACTCATGGCGCTCTACTGTCATTACCGGTTTGACGCTGCCCATCGCCCTGATTGGCACGTTTTTCTTCATGAACCTGCTGGGCTTTACCGTCAACATGATCACCATGATGGCCTTGAGCCTGTGCGTGGGGCTGCTGATTGACGATGCCATTGTGGTGCGGGAAAACATTGTTCGCCATGTGCAAATGGGCAAGAACGCGTTTGATGCCTCCATGGACGGCACCCGCGAGATTGGCCTGGCGGTGTTTGCCACCACCTTGTCCATCGTGGCGGTGTTTTTGCCCATAGGTTTCATGGGCGGCATCATCGGCAAGTTCTTTCATGAATTCGGCCTGACGATTGTGGCGGCCGTGCTGATCTCAATGTTTGTCAGCTTCACGCTCGATCCCATGCTGTCAAGCCTCTGGCACGACCCCAGCATTGAGGCCCATGGCAAGCACCACGTGGCACGTACCTGGTACGACAAAACCATAGGCCGGGTCACTGCATTGTTTGACCACGGCACCGATGCACTGGCCGATGTTTACCAAAGCATTTTGCGCTGGGCCTTGGTCCACAAGCTGACCACCATTGGGCTGGCTGTGGCAATTTTTATCAGCAGCCTGGCCATGCTGCCTTTGCTGGGCACCGAGTTTGTGCCCAAGTCAGACTTCTCGGAAACCAACCTCACATTCCACACCCCGGTAGGCTCGTCACTTGAGGTCACCGAAGCGCGAGCGCGTCAGGTGGAAGGCATTTTGCGGTCTTTTCCAGAGGTCAACTACACCCTGACCACCCTCAACACCGGCAACGCACAAGGCAAGATGTACGCCAGCATCTACATCCGGTTGGTGGACCGCAAGCTGCGAACGCGCTCGGTGGATGCCATGTCCACCGTGCTGCGCCAGCGCCTGCGTGAGGTGCCAGGCATCACCGTCACCCACGTCGGCCTCGTTGACCCGGTGGGTGGGCAAAAGCAAATTTCCTTTTCCATTCAGGGCGCAGACATGGGTGAACTCGCCCGACTGAACGCACTGGCCATGGAAAAAATTCGCACCGTGCCAGGGCTGGTTGACCTGGATTCCAGCCTCAAACCCAACAAACCCACACTGGACGTGCAGGTGCACCGTGATACTGCCTCAGACCTGGGTCTCAGCGTGGCGCAAATTGGCTCAGCCCTGCGCATACTGGTGGCTGGGCAAACCGTGGGCAACTGGCGCGCACCTGACGACCAGACCTACGACGTGAACGTGCGCCTGTCACCGCAGGCGCGCAACCAGCCACAGGACTTGGCCGCCCTGCCCTTTACCGTGGGTCAAACAACAGACGGCAGCGCTCGTGTGGTGCGGCTTGACCAAGTGGCCACGGTGCGCGAATCGTCTGGCAGCAACCAGATCAACCGACGCGATTTGACGCGTGAGGTAGCCATCACCGGCAACGTGTCGGGCCGCAGCGCTGGCGAAGTGTCGGCCGACATCAAAGTGGCGATGAACAGCATTGCCATGCCCGCAGGTTACGGCTACAAGTTCAGTGGCTCCACCAAAGACATGGCCGAAGCCTTTGGCTACGCGCTGTCGGCCCTGGTGCTGGCGGTAGTGTTCATCTACATGATTCTGGCCAGCCAGTTCAAGAGTTTTTTACAACCGCTGGCGCTCATGACCTCTTTGCCCCTGACCTTGATCGGGGTGGTGCTGGCGCTGATGCTGTTCAACTCGACGCTGTCCATGTTCTCTGTCATTGGCGTGGTGATGCTGATGGGCCTGGTGACCAAAAATGCCATTTTGCTGGTGGACTTTGCGATTCGCGCCCGGGCCCCGGGCACCGATGCCAATGGCCTGCTGGTGGCCGGGCTCAATCGCCATGACGCGCTACTCATGGCGGCACGCGTGCGGCTGCGCCCGATCTTGATGACCACGCTGGCCATGATTTTTGGCATGGTGCCACTGGCCTTTGCCTTATCTGAAGGCTCTGAAATGCGCGCCCCAATGGGCCAGGCCGTCATTGGCGGCGTCATCACCTCGTCGCTGCTGACGCTGGTAGTGGTGCCCGTGGTGTACTGCTACATGGATGATCTGGCGCAATGGCTGCTTAAATTCTGGCGCAAACCCATCGCATCAACCGGATAAATATGGGGCCATTGACAGGCCCGCCAGTTAAAATCAAGATATCTCGTTAACATACCCCCCGGAGTAAAAAATGAACCTATCAAACGTTGAGCAAGCCCGCTACTACATGATCGAGCAACAGATTCGCCCCTGGGACGTGTCGGATGCTGCGGTGCTGGATGCCATGACCCTCGTCAAACGTGAGGAGTTTGTACCTCTGGCGCAAAAAGCCATTGCTTTTGCCGATATGGCCATTGCGCTGCCGGGCGGTCAAAGCATGTTGGCCCCACGCGTTCAGGCCCGACTGTTGCAGGATGCTGCGGTAACCCCCACC
>JBIJDQ010000082.1:0-7720 GCA_044344025.1 Rhodoferax sp. | reverse complement strand
CCCTGACATCGGCCGTTTGATTGACCTGCGCCATACCTTGACAAAGCACATTGATCGCTTGCGCCAATTGTTGGACTTCTTTTGCAGATTGAACCGGAATCAAGGTCATGGCTGCGGGGTCAGCAGAGATTTTTTTTGCCGCTTGCAACAACAGATCGAGTGGTGCCAAAAGGTATCTGACCACTTGGCGCGACAACATAAAGGCCACACCCATAAACAACAAAACACCATCCATGTCTGTAACACCGACTGCTATGGGAGATGCCAGCGCCAGCCAGATCCGTGGCGCCAAGATACCAAACAGCGCAGCGCCCATCAGCGCAGCCATCAGTTGAGTTCGCAGTGAAATCTTCATGGTGGGCCAGCCTTTCATTTGATGAGCTGACGAGAAGCCTGACCGAATTGCGCCAGCAAGTCCGATGGACTCATGGGATGACCCGTCAGGTACCCCTGTATCAGCTGACAGCCTTGGCTGGTCAGAATCTGATGTTGCGCCTGGGTTTCAACACCCTCGGCCACCACCTCCATGCTCATGGCTAAACCCATGCTGACAAAACACTGGCTAATGGCCCGCGCATTGGGGCAGGTCGCAAGGTCATGCACAAAGCTCTGGTCTATTTTGAGACGGTCCACGGGCAGCGTTTTCAACCTTGACAGGCTGGAGTGGCCGGTGCCGAAATCGTCAATGGCCAGTTTGACACCCAGAGCACGCAAAGGCTTCAAGTGATTGAGGCTGTATGTTTCATCACGCAGCGCTTCTGTTTCGGTGATCTCAAGCTCCAGCGACTGCGGTGCTACGCCAGTGCTCAGCAGGGTCTGCTGCACGCGACTGGCAAAGTTGGGGTCACCCAGTTGACGCGCCGACACATTGACCGACACGCTGATGGCCGACAAGCCTGCCTCTTGCCACTGGCGCAGTTGACGGCAGGCCGTCTCAAGCACCCAGTCACCCAGCATCAAAATGGCCCCATTCGTTTCGGCAATTGGCACGAAGGTGGTCGGCGCGATTGCACCCATTGAAGGATGGTTCCAGCGCAGCAGCGCTTCGCAGCCCCGCAGCTCACCCGCAGCCGTCACCTGCGGCTGGTACAACACATGCATTTCATTGCGTTCGAGTGCGTGCCACAAATCCAGCCCCAAATTGGCCAGCGCGGTGTGTTCACCACTGGAATCATAAAAACAGATGTGGTTGCCACCAAAGCGCTTGGCAGAGTACATGGCACCATCAGCAAGCTTGAGCAAGGTGCCGATGTCGCTGGCGTCTTGAGGATATCGGGCGCAACCTATGCTCGCACCCAACAACAGCTTGTGTTCCCCCGCCACAATTGGTTCACTGAGTTTGGAGAGTATGGTGTTGGCGATCGACTTGATGTCTTCAGCCCGATCGGCGCTTTGCAGCAAGACAACAAATTCGTCACCGCCCACGCGGGCTGCGGTGTCGCCCTGGCGCACCGATTTTTTCAGCCGTCGAGCGACCTCCTGTAGCGCCAAGTCGCCCACATCGTGGCCCAAATCATCATTGATTGGTTTGAAACGGTCCAGATCAATGAACAACAGGCTTAAGCCGGTCCCCTCGCGTTGTGCCTGGCTAAGTGCCTGTGCCATGCGGTCTTCCAGGAGTCGCCGATTTGGCAAACCTGTCAGCGCATCCTGATAAGCAAGGCGTGAAAGTTGCTCAGTCTCATTGAATTGGTGCGAGCTGTCGATAAACAAGCTCAAATAGGCCAGAGTGAGGCCTTCTGCGTTTTTGACCGCCTTGACCGTCCTCCAGTCAGGGTAGATCTGCCCGTCTTTGCGACGGTTGAAGAACTCGCCAGACCAGCTCCCGGATTCTCTTAACGCGCTCCAGAAGGTCTTGTAAAAAGTGCCGTCATGACGACCCGCCGAAAGCAGGTTCGGGTTACGCCCCATGACATCGTCGCGCTCGTAACCAGTGATTCGGGTGAACGCCGGGTTAACAATGCAAATTTTGTTCTTCGCGTCAGTGGCCATCAAGCCATGTTTGCTGTCCTTGAACAAATCGAATTTCTGCAGCGCAACGACAGGTTCAGATGCACCCGGGCGACAAGCGTTCAAAAGCCAGTAATAGTCAATTTGGCCAAAGTTTTGCGCGGGAATGATCAGCACATCAAACAGGCTGATGCTGTCGATTTCTCTGCCGTCAAACAGGTTGAACTGGCACTGCAAGATTGCCGCATCGTTGGCGCTGTTTGCCAATTGGAGCAACAAGGCAGCCAGGTTTTTCCGCTGGCTCCTTGGTGCCAATTGCATGAGTTGCAGACCGCGAAGGTCCAGTCCAGATTCGCCAAGTAAAGGTTCACTGCTGGCGTTGACCTCGGTGATGACACCAAAGCTGTCTGTCACCAGATAGGGCGTGGAGCCGTGCAGGATGCTGCTCAGAAGTAAATCGTTGCTAAAGCTACCCCGGCCCTGTGACTGCAGCACCGCCTGGTAGCGTTGTTGCAATTTGCCATGTTGGTCGATCAACTCTTGCAGGTCTTGGGCGTAGCGAAACAACTGGCTTTGCTGCGCCAGCACCCCGGAATCTGGCAGACAGGTGTTCATTTGAGATGACTTCGAACCCAGGCCACCACTTGCAGTGGACTAAATGGTTTGATGAAGTAGGCATCTGCACCGCGCTTGCTGGCATCGTCATGGTCTGCAGACTGGCCACGTGCCGTGACCATGGCCACCAAAGTGTCGCGCAAGGCAGGATCCGCCTTGATGGCATCCAGCACTTGCAAGCCATCCATCTCGCCCGGCATCATGACATCAAGCAGCACGGCCTTGGGGCGGTGGTGGCGAATGGTCTCAAGCGCACTGACACCATCTTCGGCCTCCAGAATCTTGAATTCCTTGCCCAGCGTGATGCTGAGCAGACGGCGTATATCGGAGTGGTCGTCAACAATAAGAATGGTGGTCATGAGGGTGTTCCTGGGTTGAGGTTTAGAGGCTTAACGGGTGGGGCATTGAAAAGAATGCATTCATGTGTCGGCTGCGGGCTTCGATTCGGCCAAACAGGGGCTTGATGTCATCCGCCCAGACCAGCCCGAGGTTTTTGCAGGCCAAGGCTGACAAGTACGTGACCCGGTTTTCCTGACGGCCAGCAAGATCCAGCGCATTGCTCAGCACTTCGGCCACATGCATCAAGGACACCAATGGGCTGCACATGGCCGATTCCGGTTGATGATGGCCGCCGATGGCCACCACCACGGGCGCAGGCAAACCCCAATGCTGGGCCAACCAGGCACCAATGGTGCTGTGGTCAATGCCAAAGTGTTCGCGCTCAACGGCTTCTATGCCAATGGCACGTGCCGTTGCCTCACGCCAGCAAACTTGCACCGCTGCCGCATCAACGTGGTAGAGCCAAAGTTGTCCGATGTCGTGCAACAAACCCGTGATCAGTGCCATGGCCGATGGCACCGGCGCAGAAGTATGCAGAGCCAGCTCTTCGCAACACACACCGGCGGCCACACTGTGTTGCCAGAATGAGGGCGGCAAGCCGCTGCGTGCAGCCCCTGCTACAAAGGTGCTCAAACTGCTGATCATGGTGATGTGGCGCACGCGGTTCATGCCAATCAGTGAGGTGGCTGTGTTGATGTCGCAAACCTCGGATTCGCGTGTCCCGCGCAGGGCGACCGTATTGGCAACCGACAACACGCGCGCGCTAATGAGTGGATCGAGGTTGATGGCACGCACCAAGGCATTGAGGTTGCCATCGGGGTCGTCCAGTGTGGCAAGAATGTCTGTCACGATGGCAGGAAAACTAGGCAGGCTACGGCTGCGCGAAATCACCAGCTCTTGGGTAAGGGAGGGGGTTCTCATCATGCGCTCCGGTAGGCCAGAACCTGGTCAAAAAATGTGGCCATATGGGGCTCATTCAGGTCGACACCTTCAAAGATTTGCATCACACGCCGTGCGGCCAATGCGGCATCTTCAGCCACTTGCTCGTCACTGCGGGGGTCCATTTGCTCGATATAGATGAATTCGGCGTGGTGTGCGAGTAGTTGGCCCAGGTTTTCTTGCGTCAAGGCGTGCCCGGCTGGCAGGGTCATGCTGAGGAACCCACGCTCCACAATGTTGGCTGACTCGGCCAGTATCATGCCGACTTGTACATCGGCGACGCAGAGGTAGTGGCGGCGTGTTTTCATGAATCGGCAATCCGTGTTGGCTCAGGCCGCTGCAAGTTGAAATGAGCTTGTGCTGACAATGGCCTGGGCGATGGTCAGCAGTCGCTCAAAAGGTATCGGCTTGCTCAGCACCTCGATACCCGTCGGGAGGCCCCCCTTTTGGGCAATGGATGCGGCATCCAGACCCGTGACAACCACCATGGTGGTGTTCGTCATCTCAGGCGCTTTGCTCAGCACACGCAGCATGCTAAAGCCATCCATCCTGGGCATGTGCAAGTCGGCAATCAGCAGATCAGGGCCTCCGCGGCCCATCATCATCAGCGCGGAAACTGCGTTGTCAATGCAGATGACATTGGTCGGCATCGGCCAGCGCGACAGTTGGGTCTGGTAAAGACGAAGCAGATCCGCATCGTCGTCAACCACCAACACACTGAGTTTGCGCTGCGCGTTGACGCTTGGCGCAACAGGTGTCTGTGCCACTAAGTCATCTGGCACTTTGCGTATTAACCGATCGACCGAGTCACGCAAAACCCGGCGATGACCCCCTACAGTTTTCCATGCCTGCAACAAGCCACTTTCTACCCAGATCTGTACCGTGCCAACCGATACGCCCAACAACACGGCGGCCTCACGGGTGGTGCAAAACGATTTCTCAACTGCGTCAGTTGCCATTGGATTAACCTCGAATGTGTCGATACCAAAACAGAAGGCAGAGCCCCGAAAATGCGGCTGCGCATGACCCGATGACCAACCAGACAGTTATGGTTTCCCGCCAGGTAAGTTCGTCACCCTTGGTGCTTTCGTTGCCGGCAATGTCTTTCGGTGCATCGGACCCCATTTCATTCACGCCGAATGGATTGATGCCATCAAGCACCGCGCGGCTTCGCGATTGCAGCATGGCGAAGTGACGCCGCTGCAATTCTTGGTGCTCTGTCATTAACTCCTGCAGGTCCTGGGCATAGCGAAACAATTGGGTTCGCAACGCCTGCGGATCTTCGTTTGGTAATTGGTTCATGTGCTTCCACTGGGTTATGTGAAATTCTACACCGAATTGATATTTTTTGACATTTATTGGCAAATTTTGATGAATTTAACAAAACCAAGTTGCTGCCAGCGGCTAAAAACAATGTCGAGTTCGAGGAAAATCATTCGACAACCTTATGGAGACTTACCGTCATGAGTACTTTTGACCCGGACGCACTGGAGTGCCTGGCCGCCATCGTGGAAGAAGGTGGGTTTGAGCGTGCAGCGGTGCGTTTGTCAATCACCCAGTCGGCGGTGTCGCAGCGCCTGCGATCGCTTGAGGTGCAGGTGGGCACGGTGCTGATTGTGCGCAGCCGCCCCCTGAAAGCCACCACCGCCGGGCGCTTGTTGCTCAAACATGCCCTGCAAATGCGCCTGTTGCGCGCCGACCTGGAGCGTGACCTGAAAGAAATGGCCCCCGGCGTGGCTGGGGTGGCCGGCGAAGACGAACGCATCTCGATTGCCATCAACGCCGACAGCATTGCCACTTGGGCGCTGCCCGCTTTGAGTTCGCTAGCGCACCAGGGCCTGGGGCTTGAGATCATCACCGACGACCAGGACTTTACCTTTGAGTGGCTGCGCGAAGGACGGGTGTTGGGCTGCGTGACCACACTGCCAGCGGCGCTGCGCAGTTGCAAGGTGGTACCGCTTGGGGCCATGCGCTACGTGGCGGTGGCAGAGCCCGGCTTTGCTGGCGCACGTTGCCCGGACGGGCTGAGCCCCCACAATTTCAGCCGCCTGCCCTTCGTGGCCTTCAACCGCAAGGACGACCTGCAAGCCGAGTTTGTGGCCGCAGCGTGCGGCCTCAAACATGTGTCGCTCAGCCAGATGTATGTGCCCAGCTCTGAGGGTCAGGTGCGTGCGGTGCTGGCGGGCTGGGGGGTTAGTGTGTTGCCCGAGTTGCAGGTGCGCAGCCATTTGCGCGCCGGCACACTGGTCGAAGTCATGCCTGGGCAGGCCTTGAACGTGTCGCTGTACTGGCACTGCTGGAACCTGGACTCGGCGGTGCTCGATGCGTTGACCCATGCACTGACCTCGTCGGCAGCCATTGTGCTGGCACGGTGCGCCAAACCCACCTGACCTGCCAAGTTGGCGCAATTGGACCCATGGGTCACAAAACAGCCAAATCGCCTGTATTTTGAAGACCTCGGATAACATGCACCCATGATGACCGAACCTGCCCCAAAACTGACTTTTAAACAACGCATGCTGGTGGCCCGCGAAGAAGCCATCGTCCATGCAGTCAACCGTCTGCTGGCTGAAAAAGGCTTTGAGGCCATGACGGTTGACGAAGTGGCCGCCCAGGTCGGCATTGCCAAGGCCAGCCTTTACAAACACTTTCCCAGCAAAGAACATCTGGCGGCTGCCGCCATGGCGCGAGTGATGCGCCGCGCACAAGACTTCATTGGCGAGCTACCAGCAGATGCCACCCCCTTGGAAAACTTGCGCAGTGTGGTGCGCTGGGTGTTGCAGGTCAAACTGGCAGGCGACATGCCGACCCTGCCGAGCCAGAACTCCAGTCTGCGCACCGCCTTGATCGACAACCAGGATTACATGGATGGGCTGATGGAGGTCAGTGACCGCCTGGGGGCCTGGATTGAAGCAGCCCAGGCCAGTGGACAACTCAATGCAAAACTGCCCGCGATTGCCATTTTGTACACCTTCTTTGCGCGCGCCTGCGATGCCGTGGTGGAGTTTTTGAAGATGGGTGGGCTGTTTTCAGACGAGCAGATCATCGACATGGTACTCACCACCTGTTTTGAAGGTATAAATGCCCGCTAGTGCTTGACCAGCGGGCATTTCATGCTATTTAAAATATAGCATACTAACGGGTTAACCGACTATCTCAGCGCACCACCAGCACGGGCACCTTGCAACCCGCCAGCACCTCGGTGGCCACCGAGCCCACCACCAGGTTCATCAGCGCGCCGTGGCCGTGTGAGCCCATGACCACCAGATCAAACTTGCCTTCGGTGGCCATTTTTGAAATCAACTCGCCGGGCTTGCCAACCTTCCAGAGGCAATGCGCCGTGATACCGTGGCGTGACAAAAACTTGGTCACTGGTGCCATCACCCGTAGGCCTTCGTCTTCGTAATACTTGTGCACTAACGCCTTGCCCAAGGCCGCTCGCGCCTGGGTGGGCAACACGACTTGCGCCGTGAATGCGGTGTACTCATTTTTTAATGAGAGCAACTCATGGGCCGCCAGGTAGGCCAGCATTTTTTTGGTGTAAGTGCTGCCATCGACAGCCATAAGAACTTTCATGCAAAACTCCTGTTTAAGTGGGCGAAGTTTACCCATTCGGGGCGTTTTTGTGTTGCCCGAAGTCAAGAAAATGTCAGTTTCATACCCGCACACACAGCGTTGCGTCAAATTGCGTCTGCTCGTTTTTGCGCGCGTAGCCCAGGGGGTTGGCCCGGACATGGCAGCCCAGGTGCTCGTAATGGCTGGGGGCGTGCAAGTGCCCGTGCAGCCAGTGCTTGGCCAGAGGCAGCAGATGGTCCAGCGCATTACAAAACCCGGCTGTGCCAGGGGTAAGGCCATAACGCGGGTCGGCGCTATGCAA
>JBIJDQ010000081.1:0-7854 GCA_044344025.1 Rhodoferax sp. | reverse complement strand
CGAGCGCCGCTATCTGGCTCGGGTGGTGGCGACACATCACGGTGATCGTCCCACGCTGGCGCGTCGCCTGGGTGTCAGCGAACGCACGCTGTTCAGAAAACTCGGCGAACTGTGATCGCCACGTTGATGCAGCGTTGCATGAACAACGCCGGACGGTACGGAAGTTTTTGGTAGCGCCTTCGATTTTTACATGCCATTTAGGCCTATAGCGAACGTGGAATAAGCGTTAGACGCTATTTTAAAATAGCAAATTCACAGAATTGACACGACTTGCATCACACCATCCTCACAAAATGGAGACGAGGCACCAGGCGAACATGAAGCCTGTCAGCTTGGGTTGTCCCTAGCAAATAGCCATTCCAGATCCGAATTCACCCGCAAATGGGTTCAAGCAGATCATTTTATTGGCAAAATAAGCCTATAGTGCTTATGACGTATGCATCAATAGCTATCAAAATAGTAGTAAAAAGTAATTCAATACTTGTCGTTCAGTTCAGCGGTATGGACGGCGCCACCACATCTTGGCAGGCCTGTGCGTCGTTGCTGTACTGGTTCACCGCCCGGTAAAAGCAACTGCGGTAGCCCACGTGACAGCTTGCACCGCTGCCCGCCACCTTCACGCGCAACCACACGGCGTCCTGGTCATCGTCGATGCGCATTTGCACCACGATTTGCGTCAAACCACTTGTAGCGCCTTCTTCGACCTGTTCAATGCTGGTGCGTGGCGCAAAGCCTGGGAGGGTGTCAAGCATGATGGCTTCCCTGCCTCGCTGCGGCGCGCATGGCGGTCAGCACCTCTTGGCGCGCTGGCGCGTCGGTGCGGTACAGCCCCAGCAGGCGCTGGGTCACGGTACTGGAGCCGGGCTTGTAGGCGCCACGCGTGGTCATGCACATGTGCTCGGCTTCAATCAGCACCGCCAGCCCACGGGGTTGCAAGGCGTCAAAAATGGTGTCGGCAATCTGACTGGTGAGCCGCTCTTGAATTTGCAGACGCTTGGCATACAAGTCCACCACGCGGGCCAGCTTGCTCAACCCCACCACACGCTTGCCCGGCAGGTAGGCGATGTGCGCCAGGCCCACAATGGGCACCAGATGGTGTTCGCAATGCGACTCAAACCGGATGTTGCACACCAGCACGATGTCGTCGTAGTTGGCGGCTTCTTCAAATGTGGCTGACAGCACCGCCGCAGGGGCTTCTTCGTAGCCCGAAAAAAACTCGCGGTAGGCGCGTGCCACTCGGTTGGGTGTGTCAATCAGGCCCTCACGGGCGGGGTCGTCGCCAGCCCAGCGCAGCAGGGTACGCACGGCGGCCTCCACTTCTGCAAGTTCGGGGCGCACGGTCATGCCGCCACAACCGCTTGTGCAAAGCCTTTTTCCAGCACCGCGCGTGGCATGTCTTTTCCGATAAAAACCATTTTGCTTTCGCGCAGCTCACCGGCGGCCCAAGCCGTGCCCAGGTCTGTGCCCATGAGCATGTGCACGCCCTGAAACACCACGCGTTGGTCCACGCCAGCAATGTTCAGAATGCCCTTGTAGCGCATGAGTTGGGCACCGTGCACCTCCACGATTGCGCACAGAAAATCCTCAACCCGATTCAAATCCAGTGGGCGTGTTTCCCGGAACACAAATGACGTGATGTCATCGTCATGTTCATGGCTTACGTCGTTCAAAAAATCAGGTTCAATCTCCAAAATGGCATTCAGGTTAAAGCCGCGTATGTCCAACACATCGTCCAGCATGGCCACACCCTGGCGCGACTCTGCAATGCGCGCGCGGGGGTTCATGCGCGCCAGGCGTTGGCGCAGGGTTTGCACCGCTTGGGCCTCCACCAGATCGGTCTTGGTGAGCAATATGCGGTCAGCAAACCCGACTTGTTCCTGCGCTTCATGGTGTTCATCGAGTTGCAGCGGCGCATGTTTGGCATCGACCAGCGTGACGATGGCATCCAGCATGTAGTTTTGTGCAATGTCTTCGTCGACAAAAAAGGTCTGCGCCACCGGTGCCGGGTCAGCCAGGCCGGTGGTCTCAATCACCACCCGGTCAAACTTGACGGCACCGGTTTTGCGCTTGGCTGCCAGCTCGCCCAGAATGCGCACCAGGTCGCCGCGCACGGTGCAGCAAATGCAGCCGTTGTTCATCTCGATGATCTGCTCGCCCTGGTCTTGCACCAGCAGTTCGTTGTCGATGCCGGCCTCGCCGAACTCGTTTTCGATCACCGCAATGCGGTGGCCGTGTGGCTGCTTAAGGATGTAGTTGAGCAGCGTGGTTTTGCCGCTGCCCAAAAAACCGGTGAGGATGGTGACGGGGATCAGCTGGGATGTCATCGGGTCGGTGCCTGCGGTTCAGTTCAGCCTCAGGCCTGCGACCAGCTGCGTCACGTTGTGGCGCATCATTTGCAGGTACGTGGCACCAGGTTTGTCAGCGGTAGACAGCGCGTCCGAGTACAGGCTGGCCCCCACGGTGGCACCGGCATCTTTGCTGAGTTGTTCCAGCAGTTTGGGGTTACTCATGTTTTCTACAAACACAGCCTTGATTTTTTCACGCTGAATCTGCTTGATCAGGCTGGCGACTTGTTTGGCGCTGGGTTCGGCCTCGCTGTTGACGCCTTGTGGGGCCAGGAACTTGACCTGGTATTGCGCGGCAAAGTAGCCAAACGCATCGTGCGAGGTGATCACCTTGCGTTTGGGCAGCGCAATGGCGGCAAATTGTTCTTTGGCCCAGGCATCAAGCGTCTGCAACTCTTTCACATAGGCTTCGGCGTTGGCTTGGTAAACGGCGGCACCAGAGGCATCAAGCTTGGCCAGGCTAGTGGCGATGTTGCGCACATACAGCGTCACATTGTTGGGGTTTTGCCACGCGTGGGGGTCAGCCTCTTCATGGCCGTGGCTGCTGTGGCCTTTTTCTTCTGCCATGTGCAGGGGCTTTACCCCTTTGGATGCGACCAGCAGTTCACCCTTGTAACCGGCTGACTTGACCAGTTTATTGGCCCAGGGCTCAAACCCCAGACCGTTGATGACTACCAATTTGGCATTCAAAATCGCTTTGGCATCGGTGGGTTTGGGCTGAAACACATGTGCATCTTCGTTTGGGCCGACAAGAGTGGTCACATCCACCTTGTCACCACCGACCACACGCACCAGGTCGCCCAGAATGCTGAAGCTGGCCACAACGGGCAGTTTGTCGGCCGCTGCGGCTGTGCCTTGGGCCAGCAGCGCCAGGGTCAGGCCACTGGCCAGGAGAAAACGACGGGTTGAATTCATGAAAAGTCCTTAGGTAAAAAAATTTAAAATGAAAGTGCTGCACACCTGTGGGGTTTTCAGCTGTCACGCCACCCGGTGCGAGGTGTTCCACCAACGCGGCAACCAGCCCCCGGGTGCCACCAGCAAAGAGGTGGCATACAACACACCCGCACAGCCAATGATGGTCGGGCCCGAAGGGGTGTCCAGGTGGTAAGACAGCAGCAGCCCGGCAAACCCGGCCAGCATGGCTTGTAAGCTGGCGTTCACCAGTTGGGCGGGCAGGGTGTCGTGCCAAAGTCGGCTTGACACGGCCGGAATCATCATCAGGCCAACCGCCATCAAGGTGCCAAGGGTTTGAAAACCCGCCACCAGGTTGATCACCACCAGCATCAAAAAGCCTTGTTGCCAGACCCAGCTGCCACGCCCGGTGTGGCGGCTGGCGTTCAGGAACACCGGGTCAAAACTCTCCAGCACCAGGCCTCGGTAGAGCAGGGCCAGCGCCAGCACACTTACCGTGGCCACCCCGGCCACCAGCAGCAGGCCCGCATGGTCCACGCCCAGCGCACTGCCGAACAAAATGTGCAGCAAATCAAGCTGCGTGCCTTGGGTTGAAATCAGCGTCACACCCAGCGCCAGCGCAATCAGGTAGATGGCGGCCAGGCTGGCATCTTCCTTTAGGGTGGTGAACCTGCTGACAAACCCGGCAATACCGGCCACCAGCATGCCGGCCAAAACGCCGCCCAAAGCCATGGCGCTTAGCGAAAGCCCGGCCACCAGATAGCCAATCGCCACACCCGGCAACACGCCATGGCTCAAGGCATCGCCCAGCAGGCTCATGCGGCGCAGGGTTAAAAACACGCCCAGCGGTGCCGCACTGAGCGACAGCGCCAGTGTGGCCACCAAGGCCCGACGCATGAAGGTGAATTCGGCAAACGGCCCAATCACCAAGTCCCACAAGGGGTTTAAAAAGAGTTCCATCGGCGGCCTGTGTCAGTGGGTGTGGTGCGCAGAGTGGGCACCGTGCGCCGGGTGGTTCAATGGCGCTTGCGCTTCGCTGGCATCGACTTCGCACACCTCGGCGGTCTCGTCCCAGGCCTCTGCCATGGTGCGGGCCCGTTGCAGGTTGGCCTCGGTCAACACCTGCTCGGTTGGCCCCCAAGCCACCAGTTCACGTGCCAGCAGCAGGGTTTGCGGAAAATACTGGCGCACCTGCGCGTCGTCATGTAGCACGGCAATCACGGTGCGGCCTTCTTGGTGCCATTGCTGCACTAGCCCCAGCAGGTTGGCGGTGGTTTTGGCATCGACCGCGTTGAAGGGCTCGTCGAGCAGAATCAATTGCGCGTCTTGCACCAGCATGCGGGCAAACATCACCCGTTGCAATTGCCCACTCGACAAGGAGCCGACTGCACGCCGCTCAAATCCTTGCAGGCCGACCGCGCGCAAAGCCACGTCAACCCGCTCCCACATGGCAGGGCTGACACCGCCAAAAGCACCGGCGTTGCCCCAGCAGCCCAGCAAAACGCAGTCGCGCACGTCGATGGGAAAACTGCGGTCAATCTCGCTGAGCTGGGGCAGGTAGGCAATGCGTTGGCGTGGTGTGTTCACGGTCAGTGCACCACCAGAGCGACCGCCCTCAATGGGCAACATCGCCACCAGGCTCTTGAGCAAGGTGCTTTTGCCTGAGCCGTTGGGCCCAATCACGGCTGTGAGGGAACCCGCTGTAAATTCACCACTGATGTGGTGCAGGGCCGGGTGGTGCCGGTAACTGACCGTCAGGTTGTTCAGGGTGATCATGGGCCGCGATGGCGGTGTGGGGGCGTGAAAGTCATTCACAAGGGGACTGCCTCCACACTGGCCCACAGCACCGCCAGCCACAACAGCATCAGCACCGGCAACACGGCCAGCACGCGCAGCCATGCAGGCCAGGCCAGCACGCTGCGGGCAAAGGAGGGGGCTTGGCTGTGTTTTGAGGTCATGGTGAAGGGTTTGGTCCAAGCGAATTGACTTGGCACGGCAATGAAATAGTGCAACTGAATTGCGGTATAGTCTATCGCAACTTGATTGCGTTTTATTTTAATGCAACTAAATTGCAGTAACTAACCTACCCCATGGCTTCTTTGCTTCCCCTTACGGCTCCCCTGGTTGACCCGGTTGATGCCCTGCTGTCGGCCCACGGCTTGCGCCGCACCGCAGCAGCTCGGCGTGTGCTGGGCTGGTTGTTGGCGCACCCCGACACCAGTTACACCCATGCCCAGTTGCAGGTGGCGCTACAGATGGACGACACCGGTGGTGACGCGTTGGCGGGCGGTGCGGCCCTTGACCGGGTCACGCTTTATCGCCTGATTGACCGACTGACCCAGGTGGGTTTGTTGCTGTGCCGGGTGGATAAGCAGCGGGTGCGCCGCTACCAGGCCATGCCCGCCAGCGTGCATGCCTTGCCCCATTTTGAATGCCAAAGCTGCCACCGCGACCAACCCCTGCCAGGCACGCTGCATGGCAGTGCCGTTGACTTGGAGGTGGCGGCCCAAAGCGCCCTGCAAGCCCTCAAGGCTCTGGGCTATGAAGGCTTGAGCCTCGACTTGGCCGTGCGTGGGGTGTGTGCCGACTGTGTTTCTGCAGCGCAGGCCACACCCGCTGTACGCGTCGCAACTTCGGGCCAGAGCGCACCGTGATCCGCACCCACGGCCTCAGCTACGCCTACCCAGGCAGCACCACGCTGACTTTTCCAGACGTGGATGTGCCACAAGGCACGGTGCTGCTGCTCAGCGGTCCGTCAGGCTGTGGCAAATCCACCTGGCTGGCCTTGGTGGCCGCGCTGGTGACCCCGGCATCGGGTCAGTTGGTGGTGGCAGGGCAGTCTCTTGGTGCTATGCAAAAAATAGCATCTGACGCATGGCGGGCGTGCACTATAGGCTTTTTGCCCCAAAAATTGCACCTGAGTTCGGCTTTGACTGTGCAGCAAAACCTGGGTTTGGTGTTTTGGGCCGCTGGCCAGCCGCCCAACCCGGCGCGGGTAGACGCTGTGTTGCAGGCCTTGGGTGTGCAGGCGCTGGCCAGGCGTACACCGGGGCAACTCTCGGGCGGGCAGGCGCAGCGGGTGGCGCTGGCCCGCGCTGTGTTGCTCAAACCCCGGGTGATTCTGGCCGATGAGCCCACCGCCAGCCTGGACGACAATGCGGCTGCCGATGCGGTGCAAGTGCTGCTCAACACCGCACGCACCCAGGGTGCCACCTTGGTGATTGCCACGCACGATGCCCGTGTGGGCAAGCTGATTGTGCAAAATAATGACGAAATTGGCTTGCAGCGCTTGTCATTGTTGCGTCAATAGCTATATTAAACATAGCATGAACACTTTTTCTCTGGCTTGGCGGTATTTGTGGGCGCGCCCCTTGGGAGCGGCACTCAATGTGCTGCTGCTCAGCCTGGGGCTGGCATCCATCACCTTTTTGCTGCTGGTGAGCCACCAGCTGAACAAGGCGTTTGACCGCGATCTGGCTGGCATTGACGTGGTGGTGGGGGCCAAAGGCAGCCCGATGCAACTCATTTTGGCCGGGGTGTTTCACATTGACGTGCCACCGGGCAACGTGCCTTTGAAGGCCGTGCAAGAGCTGTCACAGCACCCCATGGTGGCGCAAGTCATTCCGATCAGCCTGGGTGACAACTTGAACGGCTTTCGCATTGTGGGCACCTCGCCGGACTACCTGACGCATTACCAGGCCACGTTGGCGCAGGGCCGTGTGTGGAACGCGCCCATGCAGGTGGTGGTGGGTGCTGTGGCCGCTGCCAAACTGGGGTTGGCTGTGGACAACACCTTTGTAGGTGCCCATGGTCTGGGGGCGGGTGGGCATGTGCATGGTGACAGCCGGTATGTGGTCACCGGCATCCTGGCACCCAGCGGCAGTGTGCTGGACAGATTGATCCTGACCGACACCGCATCGGTCTGGCAAGTCCATGAGGACTACACCGCTGTCGACGACGAAGACCGCAAGGTGATGCAGGAGGAGCGCGAAGTCACCATGGCCCTGGTGCGTTACAAAAGCCCGATGGCCGCCCTGAGTTTCCCGCGTTATGTCAACACCAGCACCGAGATGCAAGCCGCCGCCCCGGCGCTGGAGATCACCCGGCTGCTGTCCATGCTGGGGTTGGGCACCGATGTGCTGCGAGCCTTTGCCGCCGTGCTTTTGCTCACCGCCGGTTTGAGTGTGTTCATTGCACTGTGGGGTGCGGTGCGTGAGCGCAGTGGTGATCTGGCTTTGTTGCGCATGTTGGGCGCGCCACCGCTCAAGGTGGCCGGGCTGCTGCTCTGTGAAGCGCTTTGGCTTGGCCTGCTGGCCGCAGTGCTGGGGCTGTTGCTGGGGCAAGCGTTTGCCGCCGGCTTGGCCTGGCTGCTGCAACTTGACAACTCCCTGCTCATTGGCGGCCTGGTCTGGCCGCCAGAGCTTGCGGTTGTGCCGTGTCTGGCGTTGGGTGTGTCGATGGTGGCGGCGCTTTTGCCGGCGCTTGGGGCTTACCGCGTCAGTGTTTTAAGTCTTCTTCATGCTGGGTAAATTTATGAAAAAATCTCTTCTGGTGCTCTTTTCGATTATGTTCTGTGCTTCTGTTTCAATAGCAGCTG
>JBIJDQ010000080.1:0-7885 GCA_044344025.1 Rhodoferax sp. | reverse complement strand
GCCTGATGCCCAGGTGATGGGTGACCTGGACGGTGCCGTCAAGTGGGCCGGTGAAAACGGTGGCAACCTGAAAAAAGTGGGCATCACCGGCTTTTGCTGGGGTGGGCGCATCACCTGGTTGTACGCAGCGCAAAGCAAAAACGTCAAGGCCGGAGTGGCCTGGTATGGTCGCCTGGTGGGCACCGCATCCGAGTTGACCCCCAAACACCCGCTCGATCTGGCGGCTGGTCTGCAAGCTCCGGTGTTGGGTTTGTACGGCGGGCAAGACGGAGGCATTCCCTTGACCACCGTCAACCAGATGAAAGACGCGCTGGCCGAAGCTGGCGCCAAAGGCAACAAGGCCGCCAAGGCCAGTGAATTTGTGGTTTACAAAGATGCGCCCCACGCCTTTCATGCCGACTACCGGCCGAGTTATCGCAAGGACGAAGCTGCAGACGGCTTTAAGCGTGCGCTGGACTGGTTCAAGGCAAACGGCGTGGCTTGAGGGCTGTCTGGCACCCCTGCCGACCAGGGGAGTGCCAAAAAAAAGGGAGGCCCTGGCCTCCCTTTTTCTTGACGGAAATCCTGCTTGCTGCCTATTTTGTAAACGGCGTTGGCCGGGGTGTCTTGTCGCTCGAAGGCGGCAAAATGGGCAATGCAAAGTTGGGCTGGTCACCCGTCAGGGTTTTCAGGAATGCCACGACCTTGGCATTTTCAGCCGTTGTGAATGTCTTGCCGAGTTGTAGCTTGCCCATGACATCAACGGCTTCAGGCAAGGTGTTGACGGCACCGTCGTGGAAGTAGGGGTAGGTCATTTCCACATTGCGCAGGGTGGGCACCTTGAAGTTGAAACGGTCCACATCTTTACCAGTGACCGCGCTGCGGCCTTCAGCCCCGCCGGTTGATTTGTAGGGAGCTACCACGCCCATTTTCTGGAATGACGCGCCGCCAACTGCTGGCCCGTTGTGGCATGCGACACAACCACTTTCCTTGAACAGGGTGTAGCCAGCCAACTCGTCGGCGTTGATGGCATCTTTTTTCCCAAGCAGCCATTGGTCAAAGCGTGAATTGGGCGTGACCAGGGTTTTCTCGAACTCGGCAATCGCGGTTGTCACCTGGTCGATGTCAACCTTTTCGGTGCCAAACACCTGCTTGAATTCACGCACATAGGCTGGGATCGATTCGAGCACGCCAATCGCCAGGGTGTGGGTGAAACCCATTTCGCCTGGATTGGCAATCGGGCCCCCAGCTTGAGCTTTCAGGTCGGAGGCTCGGCCGTCCCAAAACTGGGCCACATTCAGGCTCGAATTCAGAACGGTCGGTGCGTTGATCGGGCCTTGTTGCCATTTGTCACCAATGGAAGTGGGAATGTTGTCGGTGCCGCCCATGGACAGGTTGTGGCAGGAGTTGCACGAAATGAAACCAGACTTGGACAGACGGGGATCGAAATACAGCTTCTTGCCCAATTCAACCATGCCAAGGTTGATTTGCGCGGGGGGCTTGATGGGCTGAATGAGTTCCTGCGCAGCGGAGTAGAAGGGTGCCAGACTGAGAGCGCATAGGGATGCGGCAAGGATGCGGAGTTTCATGTGACTTTCCTAGTGGTTGAACATTTGTGCCGTCTTTTTGATCTTTATCAGAAGAATCAGGTTTTCGGCACCGGAAGAACTGTAACCATGACATCGATAGGGGTGTATGATATAAGTCAATGATTTAAAAGGAAAATTTCCTATAGCTTGCATAGGAATTTTCTATACAAAGTACCATGAAGTTGTCAGCGTTACGTTATTTGGTGGCATTTGCCGACCAATTGAATTTCAGTCGTGCAGCCGAAAAATGCCACGTCTCCCAACCCACCTTGAGTGTTGCCCTGCAAAACCTGGAGGATGAACTTGGCGTCAAGTTGATTGACCGTGGCAAACACCACCTTGGCTTGACCGACGTGGGTGAGCGGGTGGCGCAACAAGCACGCAAAAGTCTGGAGGAGGTGGGCCGCATTGAAACTGTGGCCCAGCACGGCAAAGACCCGTTGATCGGTACCTTGCGACTTGGCATCATTCACACGATTGCACCTTACCTGTTGCCTAAGCTGATTCCTGAGCTTCATCGCATGGCACCGGCGTTGACGCTGCACATTGAAGAAACAATGACCTCTTTGCTGGCCGACCATCTGAAATACGGTTCTGTGGACGTGGCCATTGTGGCTTTGCCCTTTGATGTGGCGGGAATTGAAACCAGGCCTTTGTATGACGAAGTGTTTGAGGTGATTGTTCCCAAAGGCCATGCCTGGGCCAAACGCACATGCATTGCCGCCGCAGAGATTGCGGGTGAGGAAGTCCTCGTGCTCAAGGCGGGTAACTGCTTTCGTGAACAGGTGCTTGATGCCTGTCCTGAAATCAGCCATGCAGAAGGTTCGCTGCGCCAGGGGCACTCCATTGAGACCATTCGGGCCATGGTGGCTTCGGGCTACGGCATTTCGGTCTTGCCGAAAAGCGCACTGTCTGACCTGTACCAATCTGATTTGGTGTGTGCCATACCGTTTGAAGACCCGCCACCGCTTCGTCGGGTGGCGCTTGCTTGGCGTCGCCACGGTGTTCAGGACCCATTGCTTGAGGTGTTGATGAAGGCTGTCGCCACCATCAACACAACCGCGTTTCAGAATATAGCTTCCTAAGCTATTAATTTTGGTAGTATGGCGCAGCGGGTGCGCGGCATGGCTCGGCACCTTGCGCCTGCGTACCCATGTCAAGCGCAGAGGTCCTCAAAGGGCAAAAATCGGTATTGATGGAACATGAAGGAGTGCTCTACCGGTTGCAGGTTACCAAGTTGGCAAATTGATACTGACCAAATAGCCATGGCTCAAGGGCGACAGGCTCACGGCCAAGCGTGCTGCAAAAAATGTCTGGGTCAACACCCCGGGCAAGCTGTTGCTGCAGAACGCATGGGTATATGAAGCCTGCTTTCGCAAACCTGAGCAGCGTGACCGCGCCAAACCCGTCACGCAAAAGCAAATACGCCAGGCCCAGGAACGCTTGATCTCGCGCCACGACCCATCACCCCGTGGGTGAGCCCTTGGCGGCTCAGCCGGTAGTCAGTGTCCGGATGATTTGTGAGGGTGATCCGGCTCGGCTTCTTCCCAGCCAGTGATCATGGCCTTAATGTGGGCAAATACGGTGTGGCCAGTGGTGGTCAGGTACACGTGAATGAAGAAAAAGGCGGTCATCATGAATGCCCCGGCGGTGTGCGCAATGGCGACAAACTCCAGTGTCAGGTACTGATCAAGCCCGACAGCACGCCAGTTGCCGTAGAACAAATACAGCAGACCAGACCCCCACACCAGCGGCGAGATAAATGCCAGCAGCGCCAGATAGGCCAAACGCTGCAAGGGGTTGTGCTTTTGCACCACCGACTTGCGAAACGGGTGCGGCGCGTTGGTGAAAATGCCAATGGAGTAGTAGTGCACCATCGCAAATACATTTTTCAGAGAAGGCAGGTACTGTTTCCACTCGTCGGTGGTGAACTGCCAGAAGATGGTAAAGGCCCACAGCACCAGTAGCGTCCAGGCCGCCAGCGTGTGAATTTGCACCGCTTTCTGAAAGCCCATCAGAGTGTAGCTGCCGTGCACCTCAAAGCCGGTGATCATCATGACGATGATCAGCAGCGCCTGCGACCAATGCCAGAAGCGCTCAAAACGTTTGTAGATATAAATGCGTGCAGCGCTCATTTTGTGTTCCCCTTGCGACGGCGGATGATTAATCGGATAGAACCATGAACCAGACCAGCACCGATGGACCCGGCAATGGCCAGCCCACCCAACAGATCGACCCAGCCATTGCGGTCACGGCCAGGCATGTAGATGTCAGTGATGCTGTTGAGCCGCCCACTCTCGGCGCGTGTATGGCATTCCTGACAGGGCACGGCTTTCTCTTTCGGTGCCACCATGTGGGTAATGAACCAGTTCATGCGGGTCTCGATGAAGCCGAATTGGCCGCTGTAGGGCAGACCGGCATAGTCCATGCCCGCCTTGATTGACTTCGCGTAGTCGTAGTTTTTCCACAGGGAGGTGTCGTCATCGCCCCAGACGTGGTTGACCACCAGGGTCTTGTTCACGGTGTCGTAAGGCTGTTTGCCGAGCATGACCTTGAACGGCCAGATACGGGCATTGGGGTCTTTGGCCGAGCCTTCAATGCGGTTGAGGTCAAGCACCTTGGTGTCGTCAAACTTGTCGTTGATATTCACCGGGTTGACGATGCCGTTAAACCACTTGTACTCGGGGCGCACGTTTTCGCCGTACTTGAAATCGCCCTTGGCAGCTGAATACGACAGGTGGCCATGGTCATCTTTTACAAACAGAGGCTTGCCGTCCGGCCCCATCTTGCCAGCCGTGGACCAGTCCCACAGCATTTTGGTGGCAATGCCACCCCGGGCAAACTCGGGGATATGGCAGGTTTGGCAGGCCACCTTGTTGGCGTGGTTATTGATCTTGGCATCTTTGTGCGGTGTCTGGCTGTGGCAGGACTCGCAGGTGGCACGGTCATGGTCGTCTTTGGGCAGGTCAATGCCATGTGTATCTTTGGAGCGGGTGGTGAAACGGCTGCCGGAAGGCTGGTGCGCGTTAAAGGTATGGCAGTCGGCGCAAGCCAGGTTGGCACCGTCTTTGGCCATGTGCACATCAAGTTCGCGCGATGGTTTTTTCAGCGACGAGTCCAGGTCGCCGTGCTTGACCGCATCACCGCCGCCACCACTGAAGTGGCAGGCACCACAGTTTTCCCGGCCTGATTTGCCAACACTCTGGGCAATTTTGGTCAGGTCGGGGGCCTTGAAAAGCTTCTTGCCCGGTGGGCCTTCTTGCGGCTCGAACTCGCGGTCTGCGTACAAGGGGTGACCTGCATCAGTGCCAAACTTTTTATAGGTACCGGTTTTGTCGTGGCAGACCACGCAGTCCACGTTGCCTTGATCGGTAAAGTCAAAATTCTTGTCTTTCCAGCCGTAACCCGCGTGGCAACTGGTGCAGCGTGGCTCGTTGGAGAGGGGGGAGCCACAAAAATTATTGGCGGTGATTTTTTTGCCGACCGTCTTGCCGGTGGTCGGACTGACGGCTTCCCAGGTCCAGTGCACGCTCTTCATCACCTGGTGGCCCGCCGTGTTGTGGCAGCTCAGGCAGGCCTTGGTGACCTCGGGGCCGGTTTTGAACGGGCCTTTCAAGGCCTCAAGCTGGCTGTGGTCAGTGGTTGATTTGGAGGCGGGCTTCACCGCCGCCGCAGTGGCTGCCGTGGCAATGTTTGCTGGTGTTTCTGCGGCCTGAACCCACAGCGCACACGCCAGCAAGCCCAGCCCGACAAGTCTTCGCAATTGTTTTTTCATTGGGTCTCCATCATTTTTGGTGGCGAATGGACACTTGACCGGATGCCTTCCACTCGCTTTCAGGAGGGCATGGTAGAAGCTTGGGTTGGTTTGAGGCTTGACTTAAGTTAATCGGCACGGGTCATTTTTTGCCAGGCTTCGGGGCGTGCAAAAACAGCTTTGCCGCTAAGGTTATGGCGTGATTTAAATCAAACGTTTGATTTAACTAACTAGAATGTGCGGCATGAACCCAACCCTTGATTCCCCACCTTTATCAGCACCGGCCACTGCGGTGCGCAGTGACGGCATAGAGGCTCGCAACCGTTTGCTGGACGCTGCCTTGTGCCTTTTTGCCGAAAAAGGTTTCGCAAAAACCTCGACCCGTGAAATTGCCCAGGCGGCCCAGGTCAACATTGCCGCCATCAGCTACTACTTTGGCGACAAGGCCGGGTTGTACCGAGGCGTGTTTCAAGACCAGCGCTGCAACCCCGGGCCGGAACCGGCGCTGCTTGAGGGTCAGTTCGCATCACTCACCGAGGTGCTGCGCGCCATTTTGTTGGGCTTTACCGAGCCCATCAAACAAGGCCAACTGGTGCAAAGCTGCATGCGCCTGCATTTTCGGGAAATGCTGGAGCCCACAGGGGTCTGGCAAGACGAGATCGACAACACCATCAAACCGGCCCACCTGGCGCTGGTGCGGGTGTTGTGCCAGCACCTTGAACTGGCGCAGGCGGACGACGACATCCACCGCCTGGCTTTTGCGATTGCTGGCCTGGGCATGATGCTGCACATTGGCAGCGAGGTGATTCCCGCCTTGCGCCCGGCCCTGACCGCCACCCCCGAGGCGGTGGACATTTATGCCGAGCGCCTGCTGGGTTACGCTCAGGCCATGGTCCAGGACGAAGCCCGCCGCCGTGGCACTGCTACAAATGTGGCACCACCTGCCACACCGTCAACCGCACCACTGACCCCGGCTGTGCCTTCAGAGCCCGCTGGCAGCACCCACTTACCGACACCAAGCACACCATGACCTACCGTTTAATCCTTTCTTCAGCCACGCTGGCGCTGCTTTCGGGCTGCGCCGGTTTCATGCCACCCACCCAGGTGCCAATGGTGGTGGCACCCACTTGGCACGCACCACTGCCGCACCAGGGCTCAGTTAGCGCCTTGTCTGACTGGTGGCAGCGCCAGGGTGACCCGCTGCTGGTGGAGTTGATTGGCGCGGCGCAAGGAGTCAGCCCCTCGGTGGCACAGGCGCTGGTGCGCATTGAGTCCACCCGGGCCAATCAGGTGGCTGCCAACGCTGCCCTGATTCCGAATGTGAGCGCCCAGGCCAGCGGCAGTCGGGGCGTCAGCCAGATGGGGGTGCCCCTAAGCACCACGCTGCAAGCGGGCGTGCAAGCGTCTTGGGAGCTTGACCTGGTGGGCGCCAACCGCGCCGTCAGCCAGGCAGCACTTGCCCAGCTTGAAGGCAGCCAGGCGCAGTGGCACGATGCCCGGGTATCAGTGGCCGCCGAGGTGGCCAACCTGTATTACAGCCTGCGCAGTTGCAGGCAACAGCTGTCGGTCTACCAGCGTGACGCGGCATCGCGCCAGCAAACCGCCCGCTTGACCGCTGTCAATGCCCAGGCCGGTTTTGTGGCCCCTTCAGTGGCGGCCATGGCCCGTGCCAGCGCGGCAGATGCCAATAGCCGCCTGACACAGCAAACCGCCGCCTGCGCCATCGACACCAAGGGTTTGGTGGCCCTGACGGGCATGACAGAGCCTGTTTTGGAGCAAAAACTGGCTGTAGCGCTTGTACAGAAAGCGCAATCAGCTACATTTTTAATAGCATCTGTGCCCGCCCAAATGGTGTCTCAGCGCCCCGATGTGTTTGCCGCCGAGCGCGACGTAGTGCTGGCCAGTGCGCAAGTGGGCAGTGCCAAAGCCCAGCAGTGGCCGCGTCTGAGCCTGAATGGCAGCATTGGTGCCCTGCGGGTTAGCACCGGCCCGGATACCACCAGCCTGTCCACCTGGTCATTTGGGCCATTGGCCTTGAGCCTGCCGCTGTTTGACGGCGGCCAGCGTGCCGCCAACGTGCAGTCGGCCCAGGCCAGTTACCAATCGGTGGTGGTGGCTTACCAGGGCAAGGTGCGCCACGCGGTGCGTGAGGTAGAACAAGCGCTGGTCAATTTGCAAAGCACCCAGGCCCGCGCGGCTGATGCCCAGGTGGCCACACAAGCCTATGCCGAGTCGATGGCTGCCACACAAACCCGGTTTGATAAGGGGCTGGCCAGCTTGCTGGAGCTGGAAGACACCCGGCGCAGCGCGCTGGCCGCCGAGTCAGCGTTGCTGGCGTTGAACCTGGAGCGCCAACACGCCTGGGTGGCGCTGTACCGCGCCGTGGGGGGTGGTTTTGAGCCCGACAAACTGGCCCTGGCCAGCACCCCATCAGCCACGATCACACCCACAACAGCCGCCCAGCCATGACACCTCACGGCCAACACCCTCAGCCTGATGTCGCGCACAGCCAGCCAGGTTTGCACCATCCGTTATCAAATCTGCCGCTCCCACCTCGCCCCTG
>JBIJDQ010000079.1:0-7890 GCA_044344025.1 Rhodoferax sp. | reverse complement strand
TGTTCTGCGTTGGATCCGATCTCAACTGCCAAAATTGAAGAGTTAATCATCGAGCTCAAGCAGGATTACACCGTAGTCATCGTGACCCACAACATGCAACAAGCCGCACGTTGCAGTGACTACACCGCCTACATGTACTTGGGCGACTTGATGGAGTTTGGTGCCACCGAGCAGATATTTTTCAAGCCTAATCGCCAAGAGACCGAAGACTACATCACCGGTCGGTTTGGTTGAATTCATTGACGTTTTCAAGATTTCCCCTTCGTTTCTCCTTGGCACATTGAAAGAATAAAGACCATGTCAGACAAACATTTATCCTCCCAGTTTGACAGCGAATTGGGTGCTGTTTCCTCCAGAGTCATGGAGCTAGGCGGGCTCGTGGAGTCGCAGATTCGTCTGGCTGTGTATGCATTGGCCCAGTTCAGCGTGGAGACTGCCGACCAGGTTACTGCGACCGAGGTCACGGTGAACGCGATGGAAGTGGAAATAGACCGTGAGTTGTCCAGCATCATTGCGCGCCGCCAACCCACTGCACGTGATTTGCGTTTGCTGATTGCCATCTCCAAAGCGACAGCAAACTTGGAACGGGTGGGTGATGAAGCAGAAAAAATTGCTCGTATGGTGCGATCCATCATCAGCAGCGGCGCGCCACGCTCACTGCCAGCGCTTGAGTTGCGGGTGGCATCCGACATGGCATCCGGTCTTTTGCGTAAATCATTGGACGCATTTGCCCGTCTTGACACGGTGGCTGCGCTCTCCATCTTGAAAGAAGATGATCTGATTGACCGTGAATTTGACGGGTTTGTTCGCAAACTCATCACCTACATGATGGAAGACCCGCGCATGATCTCCCCCAGCCTGGACTTGCTGTTTCTGGCAAAGGCGATCGAGCGAATTGGCGACCATGCGAAAAACATTGCTGAATTGATCATCTACATCGTCAAGGGGGCCGATGTCCGTCACGTTCCAGTGAGCGAAATTGAGTTGGTGGTCCGATGAGGCGTTTGCCAGGTGTATTGATTGTTGAGGATGAGCCAGCCATTGCGGAGTTGATTTCCGTCAACCTTCGCCACAACGGCTTTAGACCCATCTGGGCTATGGACAGCGCGACAGCGCAAGTAGAGCTTGATGCGGTCTTGCCAGATGTGATTCTGCTGGACTGGATGTTGCCTGGCGAGAGCGGTTTGACATTGGCGAAACGTTGGCGCGCGCATCCTCGTACCAAGGAAGTGCCCATCATCATGTTGACGGCACGGGGGGATGAGCCTGACCGTGTGGCGGGTCTGGATGCCGGGGCCGATGACTACATCACCAAGCCGTTTTCCACCAAAGAACTGCTGGCACGCATCCGGGCGGTGCTTAGGCGGCGCACGCCTGAGCAGGATGTCGGTGTGGTGAGTGCCGGTGATCTCAGTCTGGATGCGGGTACATATCGGGTCACGTTTAAGGCACAGTTGCTCAAGTTGGGCCCGACCGAATTCAAGCTGTTGCATTACCTGATGTCACATGCCGAGAGGGTGCATAGCCGCTCCCAGTTGCTGGACAAAGTGTGGGGTGACCATGTGTTTATTGAGGAGCGAACCGTTGACGTTCATGTGAAACGCTTGCGTGAAGCGCTGGGTGCTGAGGCGGGTGCCATGATTGAAACAGTTCGCGGTGCAGGTTACCGTCTAAGTTCAACCCTATGCTCTGGCGTACGCTGAGGTTCTTTGGGTTTTTGCTGATCGGTGGATCGGCGGGTACTTATGTTGAAGTTGGGATGCATGTGACCCATGCCCAACTGGCTGGTTTGGTCCTTGGTGCTTTGTCATGGTATTTGATCGACGCATTTCGCGGTGGCCAATTGTTGACATCGCTGCGCACCAACGACCTCAACGCCAATTTCCAACCAGGAGGTTTGTGGGGTGAGGCATCAGACCGCATGCGACGGCTGTTGCGCGATCGAGACCGTCTTCTGTCTGAAAGCCAACACCGTTTACAAGATTTTTTGGCTGCCCTGCAGGTGTCGCCTAATGGGGTGATGCTTCTTGATTCAGAGGCACGGATCGAATGGTGCAATCAGACTTCCGCCTCCCATTTCGGGTTGGATGTCAAGCGTGACATGGCGCAGTCCATTGGTAACCTGGTGCGCGACCCCGGCTTTGCACGTTATTTGTCTGAGCGAGATTTTCAACACAGCATGACCATGCCTGGGCGCGCCAGCACACTGTCCAGGCCAGTGGTGCTTTCTGTGCAGTTGCACCCTTACGGTGAAGGTCGCATGTTGTTGCTGTCGCGAGACATCACCCTGCTGGAGCAAGCAGAGTCGATGCGGCGTGATTTTGTGGCCAATGTGTCCCATGAAATCCGCACTCCGTTAACGGTGTTGGCGGGTTTTGTCGAAACATTACAGACACTGAACCTGTCAGAGTCTGAGCGCCAGCAGTATTTGGCGCTGATGGCACAGCAGGCGGAACGTATGCAGACCCTGGTGAGCGACTTGTTGACGCTTTCCAAGCTGGAAGGAAGTGCGCCACCGGGGCTTGAGACCAAGGTGACGGTGTCTTCTTTGATGCGTCAAATTGAGGCGGATGCGATGGCGCTGTCGCAGGTAATGGGCTCGGCCAGTGAATCAGACCACCAATTTGAGTTCAAAAGCGGTTTTGGCGGTAGTCTGGCTGGCACAGCCAATGAGTTGTTCAGCGCCATGGGCAATTTGGTGAGCAATGCGGTGCGTTACACGCCCGCTGGCGGCCGTATTACGGTGGAAACCCGGCTACAGCCAGATGGCAGCCTGATTTTTTCAGTGACTGACACTGGGCCAGGTATCGCGCCTGAACACCTTGGACGGTTGACCGAGCGGTTCTACCGGGTGGACCGCAGTCGTTCGCGGGAAACCGGTGGCACAGGCTTGGGCCTGGCCATTGTCAAGCACGTGGCGCAGCGCCATGGTGCCCACTTGTTGATTGAGAGCACCGTGGGTTCAGGCTCGGTGTTTAGCCTGGTGTTTCCGCCGCAGCGGGTGGTGACGTAATGTGAGGCTGACGCTCAAACAGACCAAGTGACTCTTTGCGCTCGGCCGGGTGCCCAACGGTTTGACGCAATGCCCAAACTTTGCTTGGAAAAATGTCCGAACCCTGGGTTGCGGCACTCATGTCAGCAATCAACCATTGACACGTCGTTTGGGTATTGAGGGCCTGCAAAACAAGATCGCCATGAAACGCAAATGCGGCAGTTTGGCTTCGACTCAAGCCAAAAATGGCCACACAACCGGGTGCCTTTGGCATCAGAATGGTGGCTTGTCGCACCATGGGCGCATAGCTGCGGGCAAAGTCCAGCAGGGGTAGCCACAAGGTCATCAGCAGCAGCCAGCACAAGGCTGCACCACCGGCGGGCAGCACCAGGCTCTTCCAGATCGCAGCGCGGTGACGACCAACGCGCCATTTAACCAGCCAGGCCCACGCCAGGCTTGCACAAAAAGCTATCAAAAAAGTAAAAAATGAAAAGCTGTGAGAAAAACCCGGTGCCAAGCGCGCCACGTTGGCGGCCGGTTGGGCTGGGAAGCCGGTTTGCATGGAAAACCACACCACCCAAATGACCAGCGCGCAGCCGGTAAAAAACACCAGGGTGAACCAATCAATCAGGGCACCCATGCTGCGGCTTAGCGTGGGCAAGGCAAATGCCGCCAGCACCGCCAGTGCTGGCAGTGCCAACAACAACGAACGCTCGGCCGCGCTGGTGGTCAATGTAGCTGCACTTGCCACTGCCACAAACCAGAGCGGCAACCAAAGATGTAAACCCGTGAATCTGGCGCTGCGCAATTGCCTGCGCCAACGCCAAAGTGTCCACATGGCCAAGGGCCAGGCGGGCCAAGTGAACCACAGAAACAGCCGACCAAGGCTTTGCCACTCTACAAGGTCTGCCTGTGGCAGGTCAATGCGCCAGCGCCACAAATCAAGGTAGGTGGCCAGTGCGGCAACTGCCAGTGTCAACCCGGCCAGGCCAGCGGCTTTAAGTTGTTTTTGACTGCTGTCTGTCACGCTGCTTGCCGGGGACAACAAATAAATGCCTGCGCTGCCCAGTCCCAGTACCAAGGCCAGGAATGGCGCACCCGACAGAGTCAGCCCCGTGAGTGCCACGCCTGCACCGAGTCCGGGTGCCAATGGGCGGTAGGGCAGCGCTGCTGCGGCATAAAACAGCAGGGCGGTAAAACACAGTTGCGCCAGCGCCGGGGTGGTTTCATGAGACAGTTGTGCCAGACCCAGGCACGCCACGAACGCCAGTAAGCCGCCGTCAGCAATGGCCCGCGCATAGTCGGTGGGATGGGCTTCACCGCCAAAGGCAAATGCCACAGGTTGAGCCATGGGGTTGCGCGCTAGGTAATAGGTGCCGTACCAGGTGGACACCAGTGTCAGCACCAAAAGCAGTACGAAAGGCAGGCGTGCAGCCAGATCAGCAGGTACCCCCTGAGGAGTCAGTTGGATGAACCAAGCACCCAGCCAATATGGCAACAAGGCATCGACCTCAGGCGGCAAACCGCCCAGCGTGGGATGCCACCAGCCAGATCCCCCGCGTGCCAGCTCGGCCATGTAGCCAAAGGTGGTGATGTCGTCACGTTTCCAGGGTACCCTCCCTAAAAAACCGGGCAGCACATAGGCTAGGCAAAACAGCAGCAACGCCAATCTAGGCAAGCGCTTGACGGCACCTTGGGCAACGATGGCGGGTGTGGGCTGGTTCACAAGTGGACGAAAAGCGGCATGGTGATCAGAACAAAGAAAAAGGCAGCGCGGAATGACCCGGCTGCCTTTGGCGATGAGCTGTAATTGACTTACTTGGCAGCTGGTTTGCCGAAGCGGTTCCGGAAGCGTTCAACGCGACCACCCATGTTGTCCACGGATTTTTGTGTACCAGTGTAGAAAGGGTGTGACTCGCTTGAGGTGTCAAGCTTGTAAAGCGGCAGTTCGCGGCCGTCTTCCATTGTGATTTTTTCCTTGGCGTTGGCGCAAGAACGAGTCACGAATTTGAAACCGTTGGACGAGTCCAGGAAGCAAATGTCGCGGTAGTTGGGGTGAATGCCTGCTTTCATATTTTCTCCGTCAGATGCGTTAGCCGCGTCAGCCCTTGCGCAACCCTATGCGCAATTCAAAGCTGCTCGTACTTTTCGCTAAAAACCATTGATTATAGATCAACCGCCTCGACGCATCATGTCGAAAAATTCGCTGTTTGTCTTGGTGGCCTTCATTTGTTTGAGCACCATCTCCATGGATTCCACTTCGTCCATGTTGTACAAAAACTGGCGCAAGATGCGCGTTTTTTGCAAAATCTCTGGTTGCAACAACAGTTCTTCGCGTCGTGTGCCGCTGCGATTAAGTTGGATCGACGGAAACACGCGTTTTTCGTACAGGCGCCGATCCAGATGAATTTCGGAGTTACCAGTTCCCTTGAACTCTTCAAAAATCACTTCATCCATGCGGCTACCGGTGTCAACCAGCGCGGTGGCGATGATGGTAAGTGACCCACCCTCTTCCACATTGCGGGCTGCACCCAGAAAACGTTTCGGGCGTTGCAGTGCGTTGGAGTCCACACCACCGGTGAGCACCTTGCCGCTTGACGGCACGACGTTGTTGTATGCGCGTGCCAGCCGAGTGATCGAATCGAGCAAAATCACCACATCTTTTTTCAGTTCAACCAGACGCTTGGCACGTTCGATCACCATTTCAGCCACATGCACATGGCGCGCAGCGGGTTCGTCAAAGGTGGATGCGATGACCTCACCCTTGACGGTGCGTTGCATCTCGGTCACTTCTTCAGGACGCTCGTCAATCAGGAGCACCATCAGGTAACTGTTGGGGTAGTTGGCAGAAATGGCGTGCGCAATGTGCTGCATCATCACCGTCTTACCGCTCTTAGGTTGCGCGACGATCAGGGCTCGCTGGCCCTTGCCAATCGGGGCAATGATGTCAATCACGCGCCCGGTGATGTTCTCATCTCCCTTGATGTCGCGTTCAAGCCGCATTTGCTCTTTGGGAAACAAGGGTGTCAAGTTTTCAAACATCACCTTGTGTTTATTTTCTTCGGGGCCGCCGCCATTGACTTTTTCAAGTTTATTCAGCGCAAAGTAGCGTTCGCCGTCTTTGGGTGTTCTTACTTCTCCTTCAATCATGTCGCCCGTGTGCAGGTTGAAGCGGCGTACTTGGCTGGGGCTGATGTAGATGTCGTCAGTGCTTGCGGTGTAGCTGGTGTCGGGGCTGCGCAAAAACCCAAAACCATCTGGCAAAATTTCCAGCACGCCATCTGCAAAAATTTGTTCACCCGCACGGGCACGCTTTTTAATGATGGCAAACATCAGCTCCTGCTTGCGCATTCGGCCCGTGTTTTCAATCTCTAGATCTTCGGCTTGCTTGAGGACTTCTGACACGTGCAGTGCCTTGAGTTCATTTAAATGCATGGAGTGACTCAGTGAAAATTTGACTTCGGCCGGGGAGAATGGTTTGGCGAGCTGGACTTGTATTGGTTCAAGTCGCGTGGGCGTTGCGCCTTAGACTCGTGCTGGCCCTGGATGGGGGTCAGCGAGTGAAGTGAATTATGACAGGAAAAAAATACGCACCAAAACGCGTGCGGCTGGCAGGCGCATAGCGCCTGCAAAAAACAAATCAGGCCAGTTGTTGGTCGATAAACGCAGTCAGTTGCGCCTTGCTCATTGCGCCGACTTTGGTAGCGGCCAATTGACCGTCCTTGAAAATCATCAAGGTAGGAATGCCGCGAATGCCAAACTTGGCAGGAATGTCGCGGTTTTCGTCCACATTCATTTTTGCAACTTGCAGTTTGCCCTCGTAAGCCGTCGATACTTCGTCCAGAATCGGCGCGATCATTTTGCACGGGCCGCACCATTCAGCCCAGTAGTCCACCAGCACAGGCACACCAGATTTCAATACGTCGCCTTCGAACGATGCATCCGACACATGTTTGATCAGTTCACTGGCCATGATTTTTTCCTAAAGAGAGATGGATTGAGAGGAGTAACTTTTGCGAAATTGTGACAGAAACCAAAACAGCTCACCATGGCATAGGCTTCCCAATGTTGCACGAATGAGTGTCTGCTCACCTGCGCCAAGTGCAAAACTTGGTGGTGATCCGTTTAATTTTTTGAAAGCAGGGTAAATCACGATGAAAACAGTAGCGATTGTGGGCGCCGGCCCAGCCGGATTGATGGCCGCCGATGTGTTGTCGAGTGCGGGGGTGACGGTGCGTCTGTTTGATGCCATGCCCAGCATTGGACGCAAATTTCTGTTGGCCGGCAAGGGAGGTCTGAATCTGACTCATGCCGAGCCTGCAGATCTGTTTGCATCTCGCTATGGACAACGTCGTCAGCAAATTGAAGCCTTGTTTGAAGCCTTTAACGCTTCAAGTGTGCGAGCCTGGGCGGCTTCTCTGGGAATTGAGACCTTTGTAGGCAGTTCCGGCCGAGTTTTTCCCACCGACATGAAAGCCGCACCCTTGCTGCGGGCGTGGCTGGCGCGGCTTCGGCACCCTAAAAATGGCCCTGCTGTCCAGTTTTTCATGCGTCATCGTTGGACGGGTTGGCACACCTGTGCGCCACAAGCCACGGCCGATGCCGATGGTGCCTGTGCCGCCTTGACGTGGCTGACGTTTGACACCCCCCATGGGCCGGAGAATTTTTGCGCTGACGCGGTGGTTCTTGCCTTGGGTGGGGGCAGTTGGGGGCGGCTGGGCTCGACTGGCGCTTGGGTGCCCTGGTTGCAGGCCAAAGGTGTTGCTGTGGCACCTTTGCTGCCGTCCAATTGTGGTTTTGACGTGCAAAACGGTTGGAGCGAGCACTTTGCAACGCGTTTTGCCGGCCAACCCTTCAAATCTGTGGCCATTGTGTTTAGCAACCAGGCTGGAACCCGG
>JBIJDQ010000076.1:0-7953 GCA_044344025.1 Rhodoferax sp. | reverse complement strand
GCTTCGCCAAGTCAGTGAAATCAAACTGTTTGGATGGCTACAAGAGCGTCAGTTTGAAGTCACCGGTTTGGTGAGTGACTTGGTAGCCAGCGACCGCGCCACAGCGGCCGACCCCAAAGAACTGCCCAAACAACAGGCTGCTGTAGCCTTTTGGCTCAGCAAAAAGTACCGTGTTGCGCCCGAACCCATCAGCGCCCTCGTCTCCGAGGCCTACGAGATTGGCAAACAGACCAAGCTGGAGCCCACTCTGATTTTGGCCGTGATGGCTGTTGAATCAGGCTTTAACCCATTTGCCCAAAGTCCGGTTGGCGCGCAAGGGCTGATGCAGGTCATGACCCAAATCCACAGCGACAAGTACCAGAGCTTTGGCGGCAAGTTTGCGGCCTTTGACCCGCTGGCCAACCTGCGCGTTGGTGTCAAGGTGCTGCAAGACTGCATTCGGGTAGCGGGCTCCGTTGAGGGTGGCCTTAAAAACTACGTGGGTGCAGGCAACATGGAAGACGACAGTGGCTATGCCGCTAAGGTGATGGCTGAATACGGACGGTTACAACAAGTTGCACTAGGCCGGCAGGTACCCATTGTGACCGCCGCCCAAACGACCCCATTGCCTATTAAGCCAGATGCCATCGTGGCACCAGAGTCAATGCCAGGCGCACCCAACGCCAAAGCCGCCACCTTGGCATTGAATTAGCAGCTTCAGCTAAAATCCGGCCCGCACGCGACTGGCGATAGGCAGCGCCCTGACAAGGGGCGTGTTGCCGAAGTGGGAACACCACAGGGGAGCGTGCCGCAAAATCCATGAGCGGTTTTGTGTTTAGCCGTTCGCCTGGGCACCTTAACCCACAAGCCCATCGTCTTTAAGGACCGCCATGTTCAACCGAAACACCCTCATCGAGCAAACCGACCCTGAGCTGTTTGCCGCCATTCAAGCTGAAAACCAACGCCAGCAAGACCACATCGAGTTGATTGCCAGCGAAAACTATGCCTCGCCCGCCGTGATGGCCGCGCAGGGTACGCAATTGACCAACAAATACGCCGAAGGTTACCCCGGCAAGCGTTACTACGGCGGTTGCGAGTTTGTCGACATTGCCGAGCAGTTGGCGCTGGACCGCGTCAAGCAGCTGTTTGGCGCAGAGGCAGCCAACGTGCAACCGCACTGCGGCGCATCGGCCAACGAAGCGGTGTTTTTGGCCTTTTTGAAGCCTGGTGACACCATCATGGGGATGAGCCTGGCCGAAGGCGGCCACCTGACCCACGGCATGGCACTGAACATGAGTGGCAAATGGTTCAACGTGGTCTCTTATGGCCTGGATGCGAACGAAGCCATTGATTACGATGCCATGGAACGCAAGGCCCATGAGTCCAAACCCAAGCTGATCATTGCGGGTGCCAGCGCCTACAGCCTGCGCATCGACTTTGAGCGGTTTGCCAAAGTAGCTAAAGATGTGGGTGCCATCTTCATGGTTGACATGGCCCACTATGCGGGTCTCATTGCCGCAGGCGTTTACCCCAACCCGGTGCCACACGCCGACGTGGTGACCAGCACAACCCACAAGAGCTTGCGTGGCCCGCGTGGCGGCATCATTTTGATGAAGTCACAGTTTGAAAAAGCAATCAACAGCGCCATCTTCCCCGGCCTGCAAGGTGGCCCACTGATGCACGTGATTGCGGCCAAGGCCGTGGCCTTCAAAGAAGCACTCCAGCCCGATTTCAAGATTTACCAACAGCAAGTGCTGACAAATGCACGCATCGTGGCCGAAACCCTCACTGAGCGCGGCCTGCGCATTGTCAGCGGCCGCACCGAATCGCATGTGATGCTGGTTGATTTACGAGCCAAAGGCATCACCGGCAAGGAAGCCGAAGCTGTGTTGGGCAGCGCACACATGACCATCAACAAAAACGCGATTCCGAACGACCCTGAAAAACCCATGGTGACCAGCGGTGTGCGCGTGGGCACACCGGCCATGACCACCCGTGGCTTCAAGGACGAAGAAGCCCGCCTTACCGCCAACTTGATCGCTGATGTGCTGGACAACCCGCGCGATGCGGCCAACATCGAGGCGGTGCGCGCCAAGGTCAACGCGTTGACGGCGCGGTTTCCTGTTTACGGCCAATAAACCAGATGAAATGCCCCTTCTGCAGCCACCCAGACACCCAAGTAGTGGAAACACGGGTTTCTGAGGACGGAGGGGTCATCCGCCGCAGACGCCGCTGTGCGTCTTGCGACAAGCGATTTACCACCTACGAGCGCCCTGAAGTCAATTTTCCGGTTATTGTCAAAAAAGATGGCCGCCGCATTGAGTATGAGCGCGCGAAACTGCTCGCGTCCATGAAACTGGCGCTGCGCAAGCGTCCGGTGAGCACAGAGCAGGTCGACGGTTCAGTGGAGCGCATTGAAGAAAAGCTGCTCAATTTGGGTCTGCGTGAGGTGTTGTCCACCCGGATCGGTGAGCTCGTCATGATTGAACTGAAAAAACTCGACAAGGTGGCTTATGTGCGCTTTGCCAGTGTGTACCGCAGTTTCGAAGACATTGATGAGTTTCGGACGCTGGTGGAAGAGGTGGGGCGGTAGAAAGCGGGTGTTCCGGGTTGGTGGCACAACGGTGTCGTTTGTCTGCCCAAACTGACCCTTCGTCGGTTGGCTGCAAATGTTTGATGCTGGACGCATTAGACTGCGCCCATGCAATACACACCTGTTAAACGTAATGGTAAAAAGTCCAGAGGATTTGCGCTGATTGAGATTCTTGTCTCGTTGGTGATATTGGCCATTGGCTTATTGGGCACTCTGGGTCTGCAACTTGCCACACTGCGCAGCAATCAATTTACAGCGCAAGCAGCTGTTGCTGCGCAACTGGCCAGAGACTATGAAGAGATTGTCCAAATGGTGCCATCGGCAGCGGTCTCAAGCTCCGAGGGCACCAGCACCTTCAGCGTGCTTGACACCACGACCAATGTGGCCCCAAATCCTTTGACCTGTGTTGGCACCGGTGCAAACTGCAGCCCGACAGAGCAAATGAATGCGCTTTTGTACGAGTGGAAAAGCCGAGTCACCAACACCTTGCCAGCAGGCAGAGCAGTTGTGTGCAGGGACAGCACCCCGAGAGACACCTCAGGCGCGGGACAGGGTTTGTACCATTGGGCGTGCGACGACGAGGGGGACATGATCATGATCAAAATGGGCTGGGCGGCCAAGGCCGACAAGAGCGATGTGGTGATGCAGGCCATTGCAACCGATGATCGCCCCCGCATTGTGATCACCGTCTTTGGCAACCAAACCGACTTCACCAATTGACCATGAGACACCTTCGCCAAAAACTGCAGTTGGGCCTCACCATGGTGGAGCTGATGGTGTCTCTGGTCTTGGCCAGCCTGATCACCCTGGCTGCAACAGCGCTTTATACCGTCGCCCTTTCCAGTTACAGAACCGTAGACGCCAGCCAGGAGTTACAAGACAGTGGTCGATTCGCTTTAGAAGTCATCGGACAAGCCGCGCGCCAAGCGGGTTACCAAAACTATGTCCAGCGTGATGGTGATGGCGACGAAAACACTAGGCGGTTTGTCACCACCAGTTTTCCCACTGTGCGCGGCTACAACAATGCAAAAGTGGCCAGCACGACAAATGTCGATGATGATGGCACTACCGATAACGGCGGTTACAACCTAAGTGACACGCTTGCTTTTCGGTTTCATGGCTCCAGTTTGCTCAGCGATCCCAGCACCCCTGATGGATCCATGCTGGACTGCCAAGGTGTCGCCCAGAACTACCCAGGCAACGGAGACATGGTTGGACTGAGCTTGTTTTGGGTCAAAGTGGACAGTTCTGGCGAACCTTCGTTGCAATGCATCTCGCGAGGCGACCCGACATCTGGCACATTGACTCGCAACACCCAACCCATTTTGAAAGGTGTCGAGGGCTTTCAAGTCATGTATGGCTTGTCAGACCCAGCACAAACCAGTGGTACGCCAGTGAAATGGGTCAGCGGCCAAAACGTCACTGCCGCTGACTGGGTCAAAGTAAGTGCCGTGCGGGTGGGGCTGGTTATACGCGGCGATATCGGAACCGCGCAGGGACAGTCATCAACTGCCTCAGAAAACAAACTCTACCCGTTGGGCAAGGATTTCATCGGCACCAGCACCGAGTCGGGTCTGGTGTTTGACATGCCCAACGACGGTCGACTGCGGCGCGTTTTCAACGCCACCTACAAAATCCGCAACCCCCAGGATTGATGCCATGCGCAACCCAACCCTTGCCATCAAGCCATCCGCCAAGCAGGGTGGTGCATCTCTTATTGTGGTGCTGATCATGCTGAGCGCTATTTTTATCCTGGTTGCCTTTGGTTCACGCCTGACGCTGCTGGGTGAAAAATCGGCCCGCAATGACCGTGATCGGCAAATTGCCTTTCAGGCAGCTGAAGCAGCATTGAGCGATGCCGAGATTGACATCATGGGGCCTAACTCAGCGACCAACAGCCGGGTGTGTGATGTCCACAGCCGCAAGGTTGACCTTTTCACTGATGGATGCGGCAACACAACGCTTGATCGAGGCCTGTGCGCCACCAACACGTCTGCCACTGACCCGCTGTTTAAATCGATTGATTTTGAAGACACATCCAACACTCGGCGGTACGCCAGTCTTGGCGACTTCACGGGCCGCAATGTCGGGTTTTCAACCGGCAATAGTGCGTTGCCCGCACAGTTGCCACGGTACATCATCGAGACCATCCCCTTCAACATCCCAGGCGGCTCCCCCAACGCCAAAGCGTTTCTGGTGACCGCGCTGGGCTATGGGCTGAATGTGCAAACTCAAGTCATGCTGCAAAGTGTGATTTTTAAACCAGGGCTAACGCCGGGGTGCTAACCATGAACATCAGAAAAATAGTCTCTTGGTCTGCTTGCTGTATGGCCTCCGTGATTGTGGCTGGCAGTGGCGCACAAAGCCTCAGCATGCCTTCAATTGATCTGAGTTTGGGACCATTGACAGTGACCACACAGGCCGTCAACGTGGCGCTGGCTTTGTCAGTCGAGTTTCCCACCGCAGGCGCAGCCTACCGCTCCAGCACCAACACCTACGACCACACGCAAGAGTACCTGGGATACTGGGACCCCAAGAGCTGCTACGCCTATTTTGATGCGGCTGACACCAGCACGCTGGACGGCCAATACTTCAAACGCACTGGCGCCGTTGACAGCAACAAGTATTGCAACACCAGCGGTGCAGGCACCGGCTACAGCGGCAATGTGTTGAACTTTGCAGCCACCTCCTCCATTGACCTGTTGCGCTTTGCCCTGACGGGTGGCAACCGTGTACTCGACACGGCAGACAAAACCATCTTGGGGCGTGCTTATCTGCCAAGCAACTTCGGTTTTCCTGATGGCACCTACTTTCCATCCAAGCAGGTTGCAGCCGCCTTGGTGGGGCAGGTCACACCGACTTTTGCAAACCCGAGTGGCTCGGGCAATTACGCTGGCAACGTATTTTTTACCAATTGCAATGATCTTTTGCATGTAGGTAACACCTCTAGCGGCGGAAGTTGCACCAGTGCAACCAGTGCCACCAACAACTTGGGCCCGTCTGTGGCGGACCTGTCTGGTACACCCACGATTCAATACTTTGCCAGTGCACCCACCAACACCTCCACGGCCACCTATGTGATTGACCCCTTGGGGCGAAAACAATGGGGCAAGACCGGCGGCACCACAACCACATTACCAAGTGGCTCTGATGCCACAGCCGGTACCCTGGTGCCGGAAGAGGTGTTGCCGTCACCAAGAAACCTGGCAGTGATAACCGGCACTGCCTCAACACCACAGTACGCAGGCGATGCGCTGGTAAGCACGACTTACACAGATACAGGAACAACGTCCACAACGGTGCCCAGTGCCGGACCAGTCACTATCACTGGCACAAACTGGGTAGCAAATCCTGGCACAGCTGGCACAACTCCTTTTTATGACGGTGTCATTGAGGAGTTGAAGAGTACCAACTGGGGGCCAAATGGCAGCTCAGGAACATTATCTAGAACAGCAACAAGCAGCAAGAAGATTTCCGTCTGCGCCAAAAGTGGGGTCAACATCCGCTTGAAAAGAAACAGCTCTGATGACAAATGCGATGGCACAACCCCAAGCAGTTCTTCTACCAGTTCCAGTACCGTCAAAACTTTCAGGCTATACAGCCTTCAAAATGTTTATAAAGTCTACTCTGCCACACCGGTCTACAACATTTATGAACTGGTCCCCACTTGGTTCACCTACAACCTTCAAACAGCTTACGAGGTTTACGGTGTCAAAAAGACCATCATGAAAGCCTTTGTGCAGGTCTGCGACGCCACCGAGGGCCCGACCAGGACAGATGCAGACGGCGTGCGCGTGTGCAAGCGTTACCCGAATGACACCGCCAGCACGGGGGTCTACAAACCGGTTGGTGAATTGCAAAACAAGGCCGAAGGCGTTCGGGTTTCAGCATTCGGTTATGCGCTCGAAAACGGCAACGGTCGTTATGGCGGTGTCTTGCGGGCACCGATGAAATTTGTCGGGCCTCAGTACCGGGACACGGCAGGGTTCATGCAATCGAATACCCAAACCGAGTGGGATGCCACCACAGGCGTCTTTGTCACGGATCCGTTAAATGCCGCCGGTGGTTCCAGTGCATTTCCAAGCGGTGCACCATCCTTCACCACCAGCGGGGTGGTGAACTACCTGAACAAGTTTGGCCGCAGTGGCACCTACAAAAGCAATGACCCGGTGGGTGAGTTGTATTACGAGACCCTGCGCTACTTTCAGGGCAAACAACCCACCGCCGCAGCAACCAGTAGCCTGGCAACGGTTGCCTATGACGGGTTTCCGATTTACAGCACCTGGACGGACCCGATTCAAAATGGTTGCCAGCGGCGCAATTTCACATTGGCCATTGGTGATGTCAATACCCACTACGACAAGCAATTGCCCGGCCACAAATCGACGATTGGTGTCAATGAAACAACCATTGACCCGGCCAGGACAGCTGAATCCATCCCGGGGTCTGTAAGCACCTTGAACACTGTCGATTGGACAAAGCTGCTCACCGGCTTTGAAACCGGCACCAGCATGGCGTACACCGATGCTTTGGGGCGCGCGCAAAACACACTGGGCAACCCGAATGTAGTGTCCGGCAACACCAGCCTTGACACCAAAGCAACCGGATCTTCGTCGTCGGCCTACTATTGGGCAGGGGCCGCCTACTGGGCCAATACCCAGCCCATCCGTTATGACTCCATGGTGGTGTCAGGCAAAACGCAAACCTTAAGCAACATTCGCGTAAAAACCTTCACGATTGACGTGGACGAAGGTGGGAATGGCTCGATTGATGCCAACACCCGGGGCATAAAGCCACGCAACAGCAGCTTCTTTCTGGCGGGCAAATACGGCTGGTTCAACGATGCCAACGACGACGGCAACCCGTTCAAAACCAGTGGTGGTGTGACTAGCAACAAGGAGTGGGAAGATGCAACCTTGCCCACTGTGCCTGACGGTTACACACTTGCCAGTCAGGCCAAACGGATGATTGCGGGCATTCGCAAGTTTTTTGCCGCTGCCAGTGCCCAAAGTGGCGCTGTTTCGGTGTCGTCAATCAGCTCGCAACGTTTCACCACAAGTTCACCCAATGGTGACCTCTATGCGCCCCGGTTTGATTCGCGCGATTGGTCTGGCACGGTCATCAAATCGACGCTTGCACTCAATACGGTGACCCAGACCATTGATGCAGTTGCCGACGTGGTGTGGGACAGCGGCCTTATTTTGACCACAGGCACCGGGATGGCCACGACTACCACCTCGGTCGACCCGTACCAAAAGCCCTCAGAGCGAAAAATATTCACCTACCGTCGCGAAGGTGCGGGGGGAGCCATTGCCTTTACCTCGGACAACCTGGCGTCTTTTGACGCAGTCATGAGAACGGCATTAAATACCAACCCCGCC
>JBIJDQ010000075.1:0-7960 GCA_044344025.1 Rhodoferax sp. | reverse complement strand
CCCAACACCAAGAAACCCCATGCCCAAAGCCAAAAAAATCGCGGCCACCTTTGGTGGCACTGCCGACGACATTGAAGCCAGCTTCTATGAAGCCCTGCAAAGCTCAGACCTTGAGCGACTGATGGCGTGCTGGGCTGACGAGGACGAGGTGTTTTGCATCCACCCCGGTGGTCCGCGCCTGATTGGTTTGGGGGCCATTCGGGCGGCCTTTGAAGCCATGTTTGCCAATGGCAGCATTCGCATCTCGCCGCAATCGTTGCGGAAAATTGACTCCCTCAGCAGTGCAGTGCACAGCGTGCACGAGCGCATTGAACTCCTGACCAATGAAGGTCCCCTGGATGCCTTTGTGATGGCTACCAATGTCTACCAAAAGACCCCTCAAGGCTGGCGCATGGTGGCGCACCATGCCAGTCCAGGTAACTCACGCGAGGTGCATGATGTCACCGAAACACCGCCAATTTTTCACTAAATTAGCTTCTGGTGCTTGTCAATAAACAGAAGTGAGCTATGCAAATAATAGCACCTTGGTGGCTGCCAGGCGGGCACCTGCAAACCATTTTGCCCGCGCTGAAATCTCGCCGTGATCCTTCTTTGCTGCTCGGCAACGCAGGCTACCGACGCGAGCGTTGGCCCACCCCGGATGGCGACTTCATTGATGTGGACTGGCAAGACCCACCGACTGGACTGCCAGCCACTACGCCAATGCTGGTGTTGTTTCATGGTTTGGAGGGCTCCTCAGGCAGCCACTATGCGCTGGCGTTTGCCCGTTATGCCCGCAGCCAGGGATGGGCCTTTGTGGTACCCCACTTCCGAGGCTGCAGCGGGGAACTCAACCACGCCCCACGCGCCTACCATTCTGGCGACCACGAGGAAATAGGCTGGGTAATGCAGCGCCTGCACCGGCACGCCCTGCGCCCCGTGATGGCGGTAGGTGTGTCGCTGGGTGGCAATGCCTTGCTGCGTTGGGCGCAAGAAGCCGGCACCAGGGCCTTGCAGGTGGTCAGTGCTGTGGCCAGCATTTCGGCCCCGGTGGACCTGGCGGCCAGCGGTCACGCCATGGGGCGAGGCTTTAACCGCTTGGTCTACACCCGCATGTTCCTCAATACCATGAAGCCCAAAGCCCTGAAAAAGCTGGCCCAGCACCCTGGCTTGTTTCGGGTCGACAAACTGCGCGCCGCACGAACACTTTACGATTTTGACAACGTGTTCACCGCGCCCTTGCACGGCTTCAAAAACACCGAAGACTACTGGCAGCGAGCATCGGCCAAACCCCATCTGCCAAGCCTTCAGGTGCCCACGCTGGTGGTGAATGCGCTAAACGACCCCTTTGTGCCTGCGCTCAGCTTGCCGAGCACAGGCAGCGCAGGCCCTATGGTGACGCTGTGGCAGCCGCATCATGGGGGTCACGTCGGGTTTGCGCAGGGGCCTTGGCCTAGTCACATCAATGCCCTGCCTGCTGCCGTGGGGATGTGGTTGGCGCAACAATCAGGCATCACATCAAAGGCCCAAGTCCATGGATGACATCGTAAAAAAAGCCATGGCCAAGTGGCCCAACGTGCCCGATTGTTACGGTTGGCTGGGGCTGGATGCCCGTGGCAACTGGTACATGCGGGACGACCGTGCGCAGGCGCTGGGCGCATTTGACAGTGGCACCCCAGGCTGCAAGGGCTCAGAGTTGCGCCATGAAAAGCTCATTGACTTCATTGCGCGCAACTACGCCGCAGATGCACGTGGTTGCTGGTTTTTTCAGAACGGGCCGCAACGTGTGTTTGTGGAATTGCAAACCACACCGCTGGTCTGGCGAGTGCAGCCAGACGGCAGTGTGCAAGACCACACCGGGCGAAGCGCCCGGGTGCTGAACGCCTGGCTTGATGAGTTGGGGCACTTGTACCTGGAGGCAGACACTGGCTTTGGACAGGTGCATACCCAGGACATGCACCAAGCGGCAGACCTCATTGAGCAGGGCAGCTGGTTGCCACAAGAGGTGTTGCGGGCTGAATTGCCCGGCCGGTTTGGTTTCGTCAAAAAACCCGGAACGCTCTGAAAAATAGAGTGTTAAAGTGCCTTTTTACGGGCACTTCGGGCTGAAAAGCCTTAAAAAAACTATTTTGCCGCTGATGCCGCTGCATCGGCGGGGGCGGCCGTGCCCTCAGGTGCCTTGGGTTCGGCAAACTTTGCACCACCGGCGTTGGCCATGTACACCACGGCACGCGCAATCTCGTAGTCTGAGAACGCGCCGCCGCCTTGCGCGGTCATGGCACCCTTACCTTTGAGGGCCGAGGTCAGCAAGGCCTCATAGCCGGTTTTCACCCGCGCGCTCCAGGCCGCAGCATCACCAAATTTGGGCGAACCCACCAAGCCAGCGGTATGGCAGGTGGTGCATTGGGCCTTGAAGACTTCTTCACCGTTTTTCAGCTCGCGTTTGGACTGGCCCAACTGCAGCGTGCCGACTTTTTGAATTCTTGCCGTCACGGCCTCTTCAGACAGGCTGCCCGCCGGAGCGCGGTCATGTGACTTGTAGTAAGCAACCATTGAGCCCACGGTCAGCACGGGCAACACCAGCAAGAAAACCAGCGTTGACACCTTTTTGCTGGCGCTGTGGGTGGGTTCGGCGTGCGCATCATGTCCGCTGGCGTGGTGGTTGTCGCTCATGGTGACCTCTTTTTGGTTTGGGGTGAAAGTTGAGCAAAATTATAGGGTTTGATGCCATGTGCCCTTGCTAGCGTCGCGCTGCAAGCCCCACCCCTCACCCACTCAAGACATGGCTTGCGCCAGCTCTGCCATGGACAGCGGTTTTCTGAGCGCCCCCAGCACCTTCAGGCCATTTATCTCGGCCACCGTTTTTGCAATCCCCAGCATCTCAGCGCTGCCCCCGCTCACCAGAATCAGGTTGCCCGGATAACGAAGCGACACCAGTTGGCCAACAAACTCAATGCCATCCATGTCGGGCATGAAGATGTCGCAAATCAAATAGTCAGGCCGTGCAGGTTACTCTGCCATCAGGCGCAGCGCTTCTCGGCCATTGCCCACGCATTGAACACGGTCAATGCCCTGGGCCTTGAGCATGGCGGAAATCACTTCCTGGCTGAAATCATCGTCATCAATCACCAATACCGTGGGTGATTGGGTGGCCAATGGGGCAGTGTTCATGGTTGTGCTTTCCTTGTGGCGGTGAGATGCGCCTGAATCAGCGATTGTGCCTGGGCAAACACTGCGGCCAAGCCAGTCATTCTCGCCTGGATTTGCGGCCTATCGCTGCTTAAGCCTGCCGTTTCCAGTTGCTGGCAAAGTTCGCCCAAGGCCATTGCGCCCACGGTGCGGGATGCCGATTTGAGTGTATGGGCCACGCTGATGATTGTTTTGGTGTCGCCGTTGTCATGGGCGGCAGTCAGGGTGGCTATTTGGCGGTTGCCATTGAGCAAAAACTTGTCTAGCAAGCGTTGGTGCAGGGCCGGGTTGACACCCACGATTTTTATCAGTATGCGGGCATCCCATGCGGCAAGCGGGCCGTCCTGCGTGTTGGCATTTGCCGGTGCAGGCGCACTCAGCGCTTCATTGCCAAGCGCCGTAGCGGCATCAGGCAAGGCACCTGCCACCTGTGGCAACCACTTGGCCAACATGGGGCCAAGTTCATGCAGGCGCAGCGGCTTGCTGAGGAAATCGTCCATGCCGGCGGCCAGGCAACGCAGCGCCTGGCCTTGCAAGGCATTGGCCGTGACGGCAATGATGGTTAAACGCGTGCCAGCGGGCTCTTCGGCGCGGATGCGGCTGGTCAACTCAAAACCATCCATTCTTGGCATATGGCAGTCGGTCAACAGCAGCGCATAGCGGCCCTCGCGCCATTTATGCAGCGCCTGGATACCATCTTCAGCCACGTCTGCGCCGTAACCCAACAGGCGCAACTGAGCCAGCAGCACGTCGCGGTTGGTTTCGTTGTCTTCCGCCAGCAAAATCAGTTGGCCTTGCCCTGGCGCAGGCACTACACCGGCGACCATGCTGACATCCGTGGCATTAACCGCCTGTGGCTGCCGGTCAGTTGGCACTTCTTGCATGGGCAGCTCAACGGTAAATGTGGAGCCCTGACCAAAACGGCTTGTCACGCTGATGTGGCCGCCCATCAGCGACACCAACCGCTGGCTGATCGACAAGCCCAGGCCGGTTCCGCCAAATTCCCGGGCGGTGCCCACATCGGCCTGAACAAAGGGTTGAAACAACTTGGGCAACTGCTCGGGTGTCATGCCAATGCCGTTGTCCACCACCTGCAAATGCACACCGCGCTGCCCCTCAGCCAGGCAGCAGGGCACCACCTTCAAGACCACCCGGCCAGGTTTCTGCGTCGTGCTGCTGGTGAACTTGAGTGCGTTGCCCAGCAGATTGAGCAGCACCTGGCGCAAACGTGTGGGGTCAGCGTACAGCCACGCGGGCAAATCGGGTGCGAGCTCGACGCTGAATGCAATCGACTTGAGATTGGCCGTGATTTGCATCAACTGCCGCACATCCTCAACCACCTCCGGCAAGTGGATGGGAATACATTCCACGGCCAATTTATTGGCTTCGATCTTGGAGTAGTCAAGAACATCATTGAGAATTTGCAGCAAACTGTGTGACGACTGCGCCATGGTGGCCAACATGCGCAGTTGCTCGGGTTGCAGCTGGGTCTGCTGCAACAGGTCGATCATGCCAATCACCCCATTCATGGGCGTGCGGATTTCATGGCTCATGGTGGACAAAAACTGCGATTTGGTCTGTTCGGCTTTTTTGTGCTCGGTCACATCGCGCGCGGCGGCAAACACGCCCCGAACCTGGCCTTGTCCATCGCGGAAAACGCTGGCGTTGTACAGCACGTCGGTGACCTTGCCCGACACGTGCCGGATGGCCAGCGGGTAATCCGTCACCGATCCCTGCAAAAACACCTCTCGATAGCCCTGGCGCGCCAGTTCGGGCTCGGTAAAGTAAATCGCAAAATCACTGCCAATCAACTGGCAACGCGGGACACCCGTCACCTGCTCAGTGGCGCTGTTAACATCCGCAATCTTGCCTTGTGCGCTGATGGTGATCAGCGGGTCCAGGCTGGCTTCGAGCAAACTCCGGGTGTAAAGCGACGCGGTATGCACTGTTTCTTCGGCGTTTTTTCGCTCGGTGATGTCGCTCAGCATCAGGGTGTGCAAGATCTGGCCACCTTCAATATGAATGTGGGCTGTTTTTAGTTGCGCCCAAAACGACGTGCCCGCTGCAGTGACCATGCGCAAGTCATGTGACTGTGGCAGCCCGCTGCTGGCCAACTGTTGGTTCATCAGGTAGAGAATGTCCTGGTCCGCTGGCAAGATGAAATGGGTCAAGGCCTGGCCGATCATCCCCTCCCAGGGCACCCCCAGCAAGGTGGCTGCGGTCAGGTTGGCTGTGAGGATCATGCCCTGCTCACTCAGTGTGCAATAACCCACCGGGGCCTGGTCATACAGGGCAAAGTAGTGAGCCCTCGACGCGGCCAACTCCTGCTGGGCGCAACGCAAGGCTTTGTTTTGCAATTCCAACTCAATCTGGTGCACCTGCAACTCGTGCAGCAGGTGCGCTGCCGCTTCGGGCAGGTTGAGTGCAGGGGCAGTCAGGGCATTTGCGGGTTCATGCCAGAGAGCCTCTGCGCGTTGGCGCAATGTTGTAGAGGTGTCCGCCGAAGACTTTGGGCTGTCTGTGGGCTGTGGATCATCCATGGGGTGCCTGTTGCGTCCTGAAGTTTTTGGGGGCAACGAATTCTAAGGCTGGGTCAAGCCAGAGGGGGCACTTGCAGCGCATGGTCGGTGCTTTAAGAGGTGCCACAATGGCCCCATTGCTTACTTGCGCTGGGTAAGCAGACCTATAAAAAAGAGTGGGGGTAAATCATGGCTCAGTTTGACTTTGGCAAGTGCAGCTACCTGGTGGTTGACGACGATGATTTGTCGCAATTGGTGGTGGGTGATGCCTTGGGCCGCATCGGCGCAAGTCAGATTCATTACGCCCAGGACCGCAGCACAGCCTATCGCCTTGCCAAGCAGCACCGGCCTGATTTCATCTTGCTCGACATCTACATGCCGGATGCGAATGGCTGGACCTTGTTGCCGCAGTTGCGCCAGGCCGCACCCAGCGCGGTGGTGGTCATGGTGACCGGCTCAAATCGTCCGGCTGACTTTTTTCAATCAATGGATGAAAAAGCAGACGGGTTTTGCGTCAAGCCAGTGTTGCCTGATGTGTTGAAAAACGCCTTGCTCAGTGCACGCCAACGGCATCAGTCACCGCAGAGTTGTGGGGTTGCCAAGCACTGACACCTGACGGTCAGGCCGAATTTGTCCAGAATATTGGTCTTTTCAGCCTGCAGTGCTTGTCAGATAAGCACTTGTAGCTATATAAAAAATAGCAATTGGTCGAGCTGCCCCGGGTCACACCGCGCGGCCGCTTCATGAGGCTTGGGCCCCCTTTTTCAGGTCTTGCGGGCACCACCAGCTGGCATCGTCAATGCCGCGCACCACTTGGTAGGCCTGCACCAGCACCTCAAGCAGCACACAGTCTGGCACCTGCACAAAGGCGGCAAGGTCGGGGTGTTTTTGCAGGTGGGCAGCCAGTGCATCAGGCCGGGTGTTGACGTTGATTTCCTGTGCCCGCCCCACGGCACTCAGAACAAAACCGTCTGGCACGCCGCTGGCACCTGCGCTGCTGCGGCCATCCATCAGCACCGACACCTGTTGGTTTTGCATCAGGTTGGTGAATTTGCGGGTGTTGCGGTAGGTGGCAAACACCAGCCGTTGGCCTTCATCGAGCGCGGTGATGGCGATCAGGCTGGTGTGGGGTTGACCGGCGTTTTCGGTGGCCAGTACGCCAAAACCAATGGTGTTGAGCAAGGTCTGGATGCTGCTCCTGAGGGTGTTTGGCAGGTTCATTGAATACCAATTTGACGGGTCCGCAAAGGCTGACCACCGGGGTTGAATGCTTGCAGTCTACCCAAGCTGGCCACCCTTTAGCCAGCGGGCAGTCAAGTACCCGCTGGTGATTGCCTGGCCAGCAGCTCGGTCATCTGCTGGGCGGGCATGGGATGGCCAAAGTGGTTACCCTGCAGCATGTTGCAACCCATAGCGGTCAAGACCTGGGCTTGGGCCGGGGTTTCAACCCCTTCGGCGGTCACCCGCAGGTGCAGGCTTTTGGCCATGGACAGAATGGCGCGGGCAATGGCCATGTCTTCGGCGTTGTCAGGCAGCCCGTTGACAAACACCTGGTCGATCTTGAGTTGGTTCAAGGGCAGGCGCTTGAGACAACTCAGCGACGAGTAACCGGTGCCGAAGTCATCCAGCGCAAGGTGCACGGCGGTGTCCCGAAGCGAGTTAAGCATGGTGACGGTGGCTTCGGTGTCGGCCATCAGGGTGCTCTCGGTCACTTCCAGCTCAAGGCAATCAGGTGGCAAGCCGGTTTGCGCCAGAGACTCAAGCACACACGCATGCAACTGGGGGTCAGAAAATTGCACGGCTGACAGATTGACCGCCACGCGCAATGGCCAACCTGCGCGGTACCACAGGGCTGCCTGGACACACGCGGTGTGCAGCACCCACTGGCCAATGGGAATGATCAGGCCACACTGTTCGGCGGCCCCAATGAACGCCAGCGGTAAAACCAGTCCCAGACCGGGGCGGTGCCAGCGAATCAGGGCTTCTGCACCGCAGATGTGGCCGGTGGTGGCGTCAATTTGGGGCTGGTAATGCAGCACAAACTCTTGCCGCTCCAGGGCCTGGCGCAAATCGGTTTCCAGTGCCATGCGCTGCACGGCTTTCTGCGTGAGGTCGGCACTGTAAAACTGGCACTGGTTGCGGCCCATGTCTTTGGCCAGGTACATGGCGGTGTCGGCGTGTTTGAGCAGGCTGTGCGCACTGTCGCCGTCCTCCGGGTAAAAGGCGATGCCAATGCTGGAGGTCAGGCGCAGCTGTTGCTCGCCCACCCTAAA
>JBIJDQ010000003.1:0-25806 GCA_044344025.1 Rhodoferax sp. | reverse complement strand
CCCGGGTTGTTTTTGGTCCAGGTTAACGGCCACGATTGCAAAATTGATCGGCGCACGTTTTTGCAGCTTGATCAGAATGTCGAGCAGTCCAAAACTGTCCTTGCCGCCGCTCACGCACACCATCACGCGGTCACCTTCTTCGATCATGTTGAAGTCGATGATGGCCTGGCCCACTTGGCGGCACAGGCGTTTTTCCAGTTTGTTGATCTCGTAGGCGGCCCGTTGCGCGGTGTCTCGCTCAGTTTTGCCGGGTTTGTCGGCGCTGTCAGCCTGGGCTGCGGCAGGTGCTGGTAACACCTGCGTGGCGGTATCGATGTCTGTCCAAACGGCATTCATGGGTCTATTCCTTGTTCCACTGGCCGGTTTCCATGCGAATGGCCACTTCGCAATCGGTAAAAATTTCAAGCTTGGCAATTTTCACTCGCACCCCTTTGACACCAGGCAGCTGCATCAGCCGGTTGGCCAGCTTGCCAATTAGCGTTTCCAGCAGGTTGACGTGCTCGGAGGTGCATTCGTCAATGATGATTTTCCGCACCTTTCGGTAGTCCAGCACATGCATGATGTCGTCGTCTATCGGCAGCAGGGGTTGGTGCCCCAGGCTCAGCTCGGCATCGACCTGAATCGGTTGCGGGGCAATTTTTTCGGTTTCAAGAATGCCCAGGTTGGCATCGAAGCGCAGGCCGCTGAGGGTGAGCGTTTGCAGGCCCAAGCTGTGGCTGTTGGGAGTAGTAAAGGTCATGGGGTGATGTGTCGCGGGCAGAGGGGTGGGTACGTGGCTTAGAGCAATGAGAAGTCACGCTCGAATTTCATCAGGTGCTGGCCGCCGTCCACCAGCAGCGTGGTGCCGGTGATCGACTGGTTTTCAAGGGCAAAGGCCACGGTGGCTGCCACATCTGCAGCGGTGGATGAGTGGCCCAGGGGTGAGAGCTTGTGCAGCGCCGCAAATTTCTCCGGGCTAAGCATGTGGCTCGTCAGTGTGAGGCCCGGTGCCACACCCACCACCCGCACACGCGGGGCTAAGCCCAACGCCAGCATGGTGTTGGCGGCTTCCAGGGCGGCTTTGGACAGTGTGTAACTCATGAAGTCGGGGTTGGGGTTCCAGAGTTTTTGGTCAAGCAGGTTCACCACGGCGCCCAAAGCATCGCCGCGGGTTTGCAAATGGGTGTGCAAGGCCTGGCTGAGCAAAATGGCGGCCCCGGCATTGGCGCGCATGTGTTTCTCCATGGCTGCAAAGCTGAACGATGCCGGGGTGTCGTGCTCAAAGGTGGAGGCGCTGTTGACAATGGCATCCACATGGCCCAGCTTCTCAACCACACTGGGCAGCAGGTTTCGTACCGCAGTTTCATTGCCAAGATTTGCACGAAATGAACTGCTGGTGCCCGCCATTCTTGCACAGTCTGCTACTGTTTTACGAGCATCTTCAACCGAGTCACGGTAATGCACCGCTACCCGCCAGCCCGCCTTTGCCAGCGTCAGGGCAATCTCGCGGCCCAAGCGTTTGGCGGCCCCCGTGACCAACACGGTGCGCTGGGTGGTAGCTGATGCGTCGGCAGGGGAAGGGGGGGAAGACATTGAGGGACAATTCCAGGCTATGACAACACCCCCAAGTTTAACGAGCGACCTTCACCACCACATGGCTCAGGCGATTCTTGCGGCCGGTGGCTGGGTTGGTTTTGATGCTTTCATGGACATGGCGCTTTACACCCATGGCCTGGGTTATTACGCCCATGGCAGTACCAAATTTGGAGCCTTGCCTTACAGCGTGCAAGACGGTGCCCGGGTGCCTGGCAGTGATTTTGTCACTGCACCGGAGATCACTCCGCTGTTTGGCTGGACCTTGGCGCAGCAGGTGGCGCAGGCGCTTGAAGTCACTGGCACGGACGAGGTGTGGGAGTTCGGCGCTGGCTCCGGGGCACTGGCGCTCCAGGTTTTGCAGGGCTTGCAGGCGCAGGGGCGGGCCTTGCCGCGCTACACCATTGTGGACATTTCAAGCAGCTTGCGTGAGCGCCAGCAGACCACATTGGCGGCATTTGCAGCGCAAGTGCGCTGGGTGGATGCCTTGCCCGACGACATGCAGGGGGTGGTACTGGGCAACGAGGTGCTGGACGCCATGCCGGTGAAATTGCTGGCGCGGATCAAAGGAGCCTGGCACGAACGGGGCGTGGTGCTGGGGGTTGCGGCCGATGGCTTGCCTGGGTTTGCCTGGCAAGACGGCCCCACCGACCTGCGCCCCGCGCTGGACATACCGGGTCCGCATGATTACCTGACTGAAATTCACCCGCAGGGTGAGTCGTTTGTGCGCACACTGGGCGCCAAATTGACCGCTGGAGCGGTGTTTCTGATCGACTACGGTTTTCCCGAGGCTGAGTATTACCACCCGCAACGGCACATGGGCACGGTGATGTGCCACCAGGCCCACCGCGCTGACTTTGACCCTCTGGCCAGTGTGGGGCAGAAAGACATCACCGCACACGTCAACTTCACCGGGGTGGCGCTGGCGGGCAACGAGGCAGGCCTGGGCGTGCTGGGTTACTGCAACCAGGCCCGGTTTTTAATGAACTGTGGTTTCCTTGACCACTTGCAAGGGGCAGACCTGCCTACCCGGGTGATGGCGCAAAAGCTGTTGATGGAGCACGAAATGGGTGAACTTTTCAAGGTCATCGGCTTTTTCAAGGGCGAGCCCTGGCAGGCGCTGGGGTTTGCGCATGGCGACAAGACCCACACCTTGTAAGGCGAACCCATGTTTCGCTGGCTGATCGTCATTTTTTTGGCTCTGGTGTTGATTAATGGCTTCACGCCCTGGCTGCAAAAAATGGGCTTTGGCCGTTTGCCGGGTGACTTGCGCTTCAAGATTTTTGGCAAAGAGTTCTTTATTCCACTCACCACCACCATCATTCTGAGTTTGGTGGCAGCGGGCGTTTCCAGGTTTCTTTGATCTGCGTGTGAGGTGTGTGTGCTGCGCCCTTGAACTTCTGGCCCGCGACATCACTTGGGTTGGAAGATAAGGATTCACCATGACAGATTCACTGCACATTGTTTGCCCCCATTGCCACACCACCAACCGGGTCAGCCGTGCCAACCTGGGCAACGCGCCCGACTGCGGCAGTTGCCACAAACCGCTGTTTGAGGCGCACCCGGTGATGCTCGACGAGGGCAGTTTTGAGCGCCACATTGGCCGCAACCACATTCCGGTGTTGGTAGATTTTTGGGCGCCATGGTGCGGGCCCTGCCGCCAGATGGCCCCCGCGTTTGAGCAGGCCGCGGCGCAGCTGGAGCCGCAGGTGCGCCTGGCCAAGGTGGACACCGAGGCGCAGCAAAACCTGGGTGCCCGTTACAACATTCGCAGCATTCCCACGCTGGCGCTGTTTGTTGGTGGGCGTGAGGTGGCGCGCCAGGCCGGTGCCATGGGTCTGGCCGACATCGTGCGCTGGACCAGGCAGCATTTGCCCGGTTAACTTGGGCACCTGCCGGGGTGCACTTGGCGTAATCCTGCTGTAACTGGCGCGCGCATCAGGGAGTAGCATGCTGTAACCCTAAATCCAGCCCGCGTCCACGACCATCACCATGACAAAAATCGCGCCCCAGACCACCGAGCGGACCCTGCGCCCTTGGGGGTGGTATGAAACCGTGTCGGAATCCCCTGGTCACAAAATCAAGCGCATCGGGGTGTTCCCGGGGCAACGCATCAGCTTGCAAAAGCACCACCACCGTGCAGAACACTGGGTGGTGGTGCAAGGCACAGCCCGCGTCACGCTTGGTGACCAGACCTTTGACCTTACGGTTGGGCAACACTGCGACATTGCACTTGAGCAGGTGCATCGGCTGACCAATTTGACGCAGGAGCCCGTTGAAATAGTTGAAGTACAGTTTGGCTATTATTTGGGCGAAGACGACATCGTGCGCCTGGGTGATGATTACGGCCGAACCTGACGCGTTGCACACAACCCGAGAGAGAAATTCATGACCCCAAACGTATTGATTGACGGCCTGAGATTGCCTGCGGGCTGCGCGCCTGTCGCATGTGTGGACATTGGGGGCACCAAAGTGGCTGTCAACGTCGTTGACGAGCGCGGCGCGCATTGCAAGGTGGTGGAGCCCACCGCCACATTGGGGGCCAACGATGCCCTGGCGCAGCAAATCATCCGTATGGTGGGGCAAAGTTGTACGGGTGCCGGTATCCCTTTGGCTTCAGTGGCCAAAGTGGGCGTATCGTCGTGTGGGCCTTTTGTGCTGAACGGCGGGCTGGTCGAACTGGCGGCACCCAACATTTGTGGCGGCCTGGCGGGCAAGGCGCGTGGCCTGCCCAACGACTGGCAAACGGCCTTGCTGGAGGCCCCGTTGCGTGCCGCGTTCAACCATGTTCGGGTTGAAAACGACGGCATTGGCGCGCTGGAGGCTGAGCGGCGTTGGGGTGCCTTGCAGGTTGACGGCCAACCCATGGCCAATTGCGCTTACGTGACCTGGAGCACCGGTATTGGCACCGGCCTGTGTGTGGATGGCCATGTGCTGCGCGGCAAAAATGGCAATGCGGGCCACGCCGGGCATATCTTTGTCAGTGACAACCTTGATGCCTTATGTGGCTGCGGCAATGTGGGCGATGTGGAAGGATTGATTGCCGGTAACGCGCTGGCGCGGCGGTTTGCGCCGCAGGGCTACCCTGATGCAGCGTTGCTTTTTAAGGCCGCCTACGCGGGCGATGCCAAAGCCATTGCGATTGTGGATGAGCTGTGTGGGGTGATGGGGCGTCTGTTGTACAGCCTGATGGTCACGCTGGACGTGCAGCGCATCAGCATTGGCGGCAGCGTCTACTGGCACCACCGTGGCTACCTGTTGCCACGCCTGCAGGCGTATGTGCAAGGCAAATTGCCCGCGCTGACCGATGGTTGTGAGCTGGTTAGCGCAGGTTTGGGGGAGCGGGTAGGCGACTTTGGCGCCTTGGCGCTGGTGGCCTAAGATTTAAACGCGTTGAGCTTGCGTTTAGTCAAGGAATAAGGGTTTGTCCCCATTGCTGGGTGTGGAAAATTAATTAACAATTAATTAATTCGAGCGACACGGTGTCTGCCCGAGTCAACCCGTGCCCCAAGTCTTGTGACTTTGGGGTGGACCCCTCAAGGAGATGGTATGTTCAAGATGAAACTTTCCCAATTGGCAACCGCCGTGGCATTCGTTGTGGCTGGCAATGCCGCCCTGGCCGGTGAGGTTGAAGTGCTGCACTGGTGGACCTCTGGTGGCGAAGCCAAGTCGGTCGGTGAGCTGAAAAAGATCATGCAAAGCAAAGGCCACACCTGGAAAGATTTTGCGGTGGCCGGTGGCGGCGGTGACAACGCCATGACGGTGCTTAAGAGCCGTGTGGTGGCAGGCAACCCGCCTGCTGCGGCCCAGATCAAGGGCCCAGCCATTCAGGAGTGGGCTTCTGAGGGTGTGCTGGCCAACCTGGATTCAGTAGCCAAAGCAGAAAAATGGGATGAGTTGCTGCCCAAGGTGGTGGCCGATGTCATGAAGTACAAAGGCAACTACGTTGCCGCACCGGTGAACGTGCACCGCGTGAACTGGATGTGGGCCAACAGTGCCGTGCTGAAAAAAGCCGGTGTGACCGGTGCCCCAAAGACTTGGGACGAATTTTTTGCGGCGGCTGAAAAGGTCAAGAAGGCTGGTCTGATTGCCGTGGCGCATGGTGGCCAAAACTGGCAGGACTTCACCACCTTTGAAGACGTGGTGCTCGGCGTGGGTGGTGCCAAGTTTTACCAGGATGCGTTGGTCAAGCTTGACCAGAAAGCCCTGACCAGCCCGACCATGACCAAGTCACTGGAAACCTACCGCAAGATCAAGAGTTATACCGATCCAGCGGCGCCAGGGCGCGACTGGAACCTGGCCACGGCCATGGTGATTCAGGAAAAGGCCGCCTTCCAGTTCATGGGTGACTGGGCCAAGGGTGAATTCACTGCTGCAGGCAAAGTGCCGGGAAAGGACTACATCTGTGCCGCAGCGCCTGGCACGGCCAACGCCTATACCTTCAATGTCGACTCGTTTGCGATGTTCAAGCTGAAAGATGCCACTGCTCAAAAAGCCCAGGCTGATCTGGCGGCAGCCATCATGGGTACCGAGTTTCAGGAGGTGTTCAACCTGAACAAGGGCTCTATTCCGGTGCGCCTGAAGATGGACATGGCCAAGTTTGACGATTGCGCCAAGTTGTCCACCAAAGACTTTGTCGACACCTCCAAGTCAGGCGGTTTGTTGCCCTCAGTGGCCCATGGCATGGCAGTCAAGCCAGCTGCCGAAGGTGCCATCAAGGACGCGGTCAGCCAGTTCTGGAACGACGACAAGATCAGCGTGACTGACGGTGTGAAGAATATCGCCAAGGCGGCTGCGACGAAGTAAGCCGGGGCGATTGCCGTGTGCCTGTGATCCCGGACTTGGTTCGGGACATAAGGTCTTGGCATCCGTCGGAGCCGTTTCTGGCTTTCACCCGCTGTGGACGCGGTGTATCCGACTCCGCCAATGTCCCCCGACCTGGGGCAAACCCCAGGTCTCCTCCTTGATTTGGCTGCGTCAGATACCCCACGCCCACAGCTAGACGGTTCTAGGTGCTGCGGTTTGATGCATTTTCGCCAGTTGCGCCAACACCGTATCAAGACCTGACGGGCCGGGTGTTTCACGCAGTGAGGTCAAGGAGGAGCCCGAAAGCTGCAAGCTTTCGGGCGGGGGACACGAACGGAGTGAAATACCCGGCTCGTCAGGTCCTGATGTGGACGCAGCTGTTCCAAAAATGGGCTTCTGTGGCTCTGAACCAAACGCAAAGTGTCTATGAAATCGATTGAAACTGTATTACCCAAGCTGGTGATCGCGCCGGGCTTTGTGCTCGGATTCGCCTTCATTTACGGCTTGATGATCTGGAACGGCGTGTTGTCGGTGACCAACTCACGCATGCTGCCCAATTACGATGAATTTGTGGGCCTGGAGCAATATGTGCGCCTGTGGGACATGGACCGCTGGTACGTGGCCCTCAAAAACCTGGGTATTTTCAGTGTGTTGTACGTGGGTGGCTCGATGCTGCTGGGCATGGTGCTGGCGATATTTTTGGACCAGAAAATCCGCTTTGAAGGCGTGATCCGCACCATATATTTGTATCCCATGGCGCTCTCATTCATTGTGACTGGCACCGCCTGGAAGTGGATTTTGAACCCCAGTCTGGGCCTTGAAAAACTCATGCAGGACCTGGGCTGGACCAGTTTCAGCTTTGACTGGCTGGTGCAAAGCGACACCGCCATTTACTGCGTGGTGATTGCCGGCATCTGGCAATCGGCCGGGTTTGCCATGGCATTGTTTTTGGCGGGCCTGCGTGGCATTGACGACAGCATCATCAAGGCGGCGCAAATTGACGGTGCCTCGCTTCCCCGCATTTACTGGCGCATCATCCTCCCCGTTTTGCGTCCGGTGGTTTTTTCGACAATTTTGGTGTTGTCGCACCTGTCCATCAAGGCGTTTGACCTGGTGATGGCCCTCACGGCAGGCGGGCCGGGTTACGCGTCTGACGTACCCGCCACCTTCATGTTCACCATGAGCTTTACCCGGGGCCAGATTGGCCTGGGCGCAGCCAGCGCGACCATGATGCTGGCCATGGTGGCGGCCCTTGTGGTGCCTTATCTTTACAGTGAACTGCGGTCCAAACCGCACGAGCGTTGAACCGGGACCCAGACCATGAACGCCAAAAATATTGCCCGTTTTTCTGTGTACGCCGTGCTGCTGGTGGCTGCCTTCTTTTTCCTGGCGCCGCTGTATGTGATGCTGGCCACCTCGTTCAAGGATGCCGAGCAGATTCGCTCTGGCAACTTGCTGAGCCTGCCCACCTCGCTCAACTTCGAGTCTTGGACATTGGCCTGGTCCACTGCCTGCACCGGGGTGGATTGCCGGGGTTTGAAGCCTTATTTCTGGAACTCTGTGCTGATGGCCGTGCCTGCGGTGCTGATTTCGACTGCCTGGGGGGCCATCAACGGTTACGTGTTGAGCATGTGGAAGTTCAAGGGCAGCGACCTGTTGTTTGGCTTTATCTTGTTTGGCGTGTTCATGCCGTTTCAGGTGGTGTTGTTGCCCATGAGCCAGGTCCTGGGTTTTCTGGGCCTGAGCAGTTCTGTGGCTGGCCTGGTGCTGGTGCACTGCCTGGCGGGTATGGCAGGCACCACGCTGTTTTTCAGAAACTACTACACCGCCATCCCGCGTGAGCTGGTGAACGCCGCGCGCATGGACGGGGCGGGTTTCTGGCGCATTTTTTACCGCATCGTGATCCCCATGAGCACGCCTATTTTGATGGTGACGCTGATCTGGCAGTTCACCAACATCTGGAACGACTTTCTGTTTGGCGTGGCCTTCAGCGGCGCTGACAGCAAACCCATCACCGTGGGCCTGAACAACATGGCCAACACCACCAGCAGCGTGAAAAACTACAACGTGGACATGGCTGCGGCCATCATCGCCGGGCTGCCGACCATGCTGGTCTATGTGCTGGCCGGTCAATATTTTGTTAAAGGTCTGACTGCTGGCGCGGTCAAAGGTTAAAAGGACACCACCATCATGGCAGCATCACTCCACATCGCAGGCATTCGCAAGGTTTATGGCAAGGGCGACAAAGCCGTTGAGGTCTTGAAAAAAATCGAAATTGATGTCGCCCCCGGCGAATTTTTGATTCTGGTGGGTCCCTCGGGTTGCGGCAAGTCCACCTTGCTCAACATCATTGCCGGTCTGGAAGACCCGACCGAGGGCGAACTCAAAATCGCGGGCAAAAACGTCATCGGGGTCGCGCCGGCCCAGCGCGACATCGCCATGGTGTTCCAAAGTTACGCGCTGTACCCCACCATGAGTGTGGCCGACAACATTGGTTTTGCTTTGGAGATGCGCAAGGTGCCGCTGGATGTGCGCAACAAGCGCATCAAAGAGGTGGCCGCCATGCTGCAAATTGAGCACCTGCTGGACCGCCGCCCGGCGCAACTCTCGGGCGGGCAACGCCAGCGCGTGGCCATGGGCCGAGCGCTTGCGCGTGACCCTCAACTGTTTTTGTTTGACGAACCCTTGAGCAACCTGGATGCCAAGTTGCGGGTTGAGATGCGCGCCGAGATCAAGCGCCTGCACCATGTGAGCGGCATCACCAGCGTGTATGTGACCCACGACCAGATCGAGGCCATGACGCTGGGCAGCCGCATTGCCGTGATGAAAGACGGCATCCTGCAACAAATCGGCACCCCCGACGACATTTACCGCCGCCCGGCCAACACCTATGTGGCGGGGTTTATCGGTTCACCAACGATGAACTTTATAGCTGGAAGTGCAAGCGGGACGGGCACTGCAAGCCTGTTTACCTTTGAAGGTGGCTCATTGCAGCTGCCCAGCCCGGTTCAAGGCAAAGTCACGTTGGGTCAGCGCCCTGAACACATCCATTTGAGTGACGATGCCGGTTGGCGCGGCGAAGTCACGCTGGTCGAGCCGACCGGTGCCGACACCTATGTGGTGGTGAAAACAGGGGTGGGCCTGGTGACAGTGCGCACGCCACCGAGCACGCAGGTGCAGGTGGGTGATGCCGTGGGCATGACGGTCAGCAGCAACCACAACAACTGGTTTGATGCACAGACCGGCTTGCGTTTGGGCAGTTAGCGACAAAAATACAGAGAATCGGGCTTTAGTCTTTGTCCTGTATGCATGAGTAGCTATCAAATATGATTTTTTTCGGGGGTTGACGAGGCAACGCTGAACATCAGGGCCTCAAAGTCTGCGGCTGGCACCGGCCGCGAAAACAAATACCCCTGCCCAAAATCACACCCTGATGCCGTGAGCAAATCACGCTGCAACTCGGTTTCAACCCCTTCGGCCACCACTTTCATGCCCAGCGCGTGGGCCATGGCAATGATGGCTTGGCACAGCGCCAGATCGGTGGAGTCAGCCACCAGATGGCGCACAAATGACTGGTCGATTTTGATGAAATCAATGTCAAACCGCTGCAAGTAGGACAGCGACGAATACCCCGTGCCAAAGTCATCCAACGACACGTTGATGCCAACATCGCTCAATTCCAGCAGTTGCTCCGCCACGCCGTCGCTGGTGGACAGAAGCAGGCCTTCGGTGATCTCCACCGCGATGCTGTCGCCGCCCAATCCCAGTTCCTGAAGTTGTTCGATCCACGGTCGGTGTGCCGGGTTGGGGTTCTCGAACTGGATCGGTGACTTGTTGACGCTGATCTGGAACTGCGGGTGAAAGCGCTCTCGCCAGGCGCGCACCTGCACCGCAGCCTGGGCAAACACCCATTCGCCCAAGGCCACGATCAGTCCGCTGCTCTCGGCCACCGGAATGAACTCTGCCGGGCTGATCAAGCCACGTGTCGGGTGTTGCCAGCGCACCAGCACTTCGGCCTTGCGAATGGCCCCCGTGGCCAGTTCCACAATCGGCTGGTACACCACCCGGAATTCCTGTGCCACCAGGGCCAGACGCATGTCGTAGGTGAGCTGGGCGCGCAGTTGGGCAACTTGCTGCATGGCGGGTGTAAAAAAGCTGAACCGATTGCGCCCGGCCCCTTTGGCCACATACAGCGCCTGATCGGCGTTTTTCAGCAGGTTTTCAATCTCTGTGCCGTCAGTCGGGGACACCGTGACCCCAATGCTGGCTGACACAAACACCTGGTCCAGCCCCAGTTGAAACGAATTGCTGAGCGTCTGCAGCAGCTTGGGCAAAATGTGATGCAAGTGGGCGGCATCGGTCAGTTCGGTAATGATCACGGTGAATTCGTCACCCCCCATGCGTGCCACCGTGTCCACTTCGCGCAAGCAGTTTTGTATGCGCCGGGCAGCCTCCACCAGCAGGGTGTCACCCCAGTCGTGGCCCAGGGTGTCATTGACCTCTTTGAAGTGGTCCAGGTCAATGAACAGCAGCGCCAGCTGGTGACCGTCGCGTTTGCATTTTTTCAGAGCTTGCGTCAGCCGCTCCCGCATCATGCGCCGGTTGGGCAGGCCGGTCAGGGTGTCAAAGTTGGCCTGCTGCCAGATCAGTGCCTCGGCGTTTTTACGCTGGGTGATGTCGGTGTGGGTGCCGATCATGCGCAACGGTATGCCGGTTGGGTCCCGGCTGATCACCATGCCTCGGCTATGAACCCATTTCCAGTTGCCATCCTTGCACAGCACACGGTGTTCATTGTTGTAAGTTGGGGTCAACCCGTCAAAATGCTCTTGGCGGTTCAGGTGCATTTGTCGGATGTCGTCAGGATGGGTGCGTTCGTCGAGTTCACTCAGGAACGTCCCGAGTTCGCCTTCGGCGTAGCCGAATGTGCGCAGCAGGTTCGGCGAAAAATACTCTTCGCCAGTCTGCACCTGCAGGTCCCAGACCCCGTCACCCACACTCTCCAGCGCCAGTTTCCAGCGCGCGTCGCTGTCACGCAGAGCCCATTCGGCTTCTCTGCGTTGTGTGATGTCTTGCACGATGGCCGTGCGCTTGGTTGCCCTGCCGTTGACCCACATGGTGGTGCCCCGCGAATGCACCCAGATGTGCCGACCGTTAAGGGAGACCATTTCAATGATGAAATCGTGCGTGGGTGCCTGGTTGGCTGTCTCGCTGTACGAGGCCTTGACAACTTCCGATGCCTGCGGGGTGAACAGGAAGGCGGTGCTCTCCGGTGTGGGACAAAAAGCCTGGGGTGTGGTGTCAAAAATGCGGTAAGTGCCTTCAGTCCAGGTAATGCGCTGATTGACGGTGTCAATTTCCCAGCCGCCAATTTTGGCGAGAATCTGCAGTTCGGTGGTGAGCTGGCTGAGCTTGGCGTAGGCAGCGTGTTCATGAACCTGCGCTGTGATGTCGTTGAACAAACGCACAATGGAGCCATCAGCCAAAGTGTCCGAGCGCACAGCCAGCGTCCGATCAGTGCGGGTGAGGCGTTGGTAGTGGTCTGGCGGTTCATCGCGATCCCCCCGCACGATGCGCTGAATGTAGTCGTGCAACGAGGCTTCCAGCGCTGCGTTTTGTGGGCCAAAGTCACCGCGCTCGCTTTGCCATTGGGTCAATTCCTGAATGGTGAGCTGACTGGCTAGCAGCGCAGGTGGCAAATCCAGCAAGGTACAGACTTGGGCATTGAAATAACGCACGCGCTGCTGCGGGTCAATCACCAAAATGCCTTGGTCGATGTGCGCCAGTGCCAAGTGCTGCCACAACATCAAATCGTTGGTGTTGTTCGCAGGTGCAGCCGATGGCGGGGAAGTTGTCGCAGTCATGTAGCTGCCATTATTTACCCAAATAGCCAGGCCATCACTCAGGTATTACGCTGATACCGAGTGGAAAAAGCAACTGCACGCGCAGGCCGTGGGGTTGCGCGGCGGAAACCTTGGCGCGCCCGCCGTGCCGCAGGGCAATTTCCGCCACAATTGCCAGCCCCAGACCACAGCCCCCCGGCAGGTCGCTGGCACGCCAAAAGCGCTCAAACACGCGCGGCAAGTCCGATGGCGACAAGCCGGGCCCGTTGTCGGCCACCTCCAGCAGCACCTGGCTGCCCTGCGCCTGCACCTTGAGGGTAACTTCGCTGCCCGTGCCGGCATAGGTCAGTGCGTTGTCGATCAGGTTGTTCAGGGCTTCGCGCAGCAACAACGGCTCACCGACCACGCTGAGGTGGTCAGCACCTTCAAAGCCCAGGTCTACCCCCGCTTTGAGGGCGCGTGGGGTCCACTCGCGGGCCACGTCCCGGGCCAGCGTGGCCACATCGAGCGGCCGCAGTTTGACCTCGACCTCGTTGCGCGCCAAAGACAGCAGTTGGTGCACCAGGTGGGCGCTGCGCCGTGCCCCTGACAGCACCTTGGTCAGGCGGTCGCGTAAGGCGGCGGGGTCGGTCTCGGTCAGGGCCAACTCGGTTTGGCTGATCAGGCCAGCCAGCGGGGTGCGCAGCTGGTGGGCGGCATCGTTCAAGAAGCGTTTTTCCTGGCCCAGACTGCGCCGCACCGCGCTGAGCAACTGGTTCAAGGCGGTGGCCAGCGCGCGGACCTCTTGCGGTGCCTGGGTCAGCTCAATTGGCGACAGGTCAGACAGCACCTGTTTGCGCCGGTCGCCCAGTTGCGCCTGCAAGCGGGTCAGCGGTTGCAGGCCGCGCGAAATGCCGCCGTACACCAGCATGCTCAACACCGCGCCCAGAAGCAGCAATGGGGCCAGCATGTCGGCAATCAACTCGGTGGTCAGGCGCTGCTGCACCGCCAGACTTTTTGCCACCTGCACCCGCAGACGCTGGGGTGCGGTGCTGTCGCCATAGTTCACGTCCAGCAAGGCCACACGCATGGGTTTGTTGTCAACCTGGGCGTTATACAAAAGGGTTTCACCGGTGTGTACGACGAAGCTGGGTGCGGGGTCGGGCAGTCGGCTGTTGCCCAGCAAAAAGCTGCCCGGCGGGCTTGACACCATGTAGCTCACCCGGTCTTTTGGGTCTTGCTCAATGATGTCTTGCGCCGCCTTGGGAAAGTCCACCAGCAGGCCTGAGCCCACGGGCTTGACCTGGCGGGCCAGTGAGCGCACCAGTTGGGTGAGCGACTGGTCAATGGCCTTTTCAGCGTAATTCAGGGCAATGCGGTAAGCCAGTGCACCGCCCACCAGAAACAGCACCAGTTGCGGCAGCAGCAGCCACAACAGCAGTTGCCGCTTGAGCGACAGGCCACGCAAGTGTTCTGGTTCGGCCAGTGACTGCGGGCCTGTGGCCGCTGTGGCCGGGGCCACTGCGGCGGGCAGGTTCATGGGCTGGTGGTTTCCAGCATGTAGCCCAGGCCGCGCACATTGCGAATGTTCAGGCCGGAGTCACTGAGTTTGCGCCGCAGGCGGTGGATGTAGACCTCAAGCGCGTTGGAGGCCACGCCGCCAGCCTCAATGGGGTCACTTTGCCAGGTTTCCAGTACGTCTTCACGGCTGACCACGCGCCCGGCGTGCGTCACCAGCAGCGACAGCAGTGCCCATTCGCGTTGGGTAAGTTCAAGCTCTTCGTCACCCAGCCAGGCTTGTGGCAAATGGGCATCGACCCGCAGGCCCCGTGCGGTGTGGCTGCTGGCCATTTCCAGCGAGCCACCAAAGGCCGGCAGGCGCGCGCGGCGCAGCAGAGAGGCCAGTCGGGCCTGCAATTCAGCCATCTCGAACGGTTTGGTGAGGTAGTCATCGGCCCCGGCGTTCAGACCGTTGACCCGGTCGTCCACACCGTCACGCGCGGTCAGAATCAGCACCGGCAGGGCTGGCAGGCGCTTGCGCACCCAGCGCAGCAACACCATGCCGCTGATTTTGGGCAGACCCAGGTCGAGCACGATGCCGTCAAACCGCTGGCTTTCGAGCAAGGCCTGCGCCACTTCGCCGTCGGCAGCTGCGGTGACACCGTGGCCAGCAAGGGCCAGTTGTGCGCACAGGCCGTCACGTAACAATTCGTCGTCTTCAATGATGAGTAGGCTGGACATGGGTCAAGCATACCCGAGGTGAAAACCACTCTGCGCAAGCCCCTCTTGGCTCAAACCAAAGCTTTTTGCACCGCCTCAACACGGGCTTGATGAATGAGTTCACCCACTTTTTGGCCTGTAGTGCCTGTCAATAGGGCGCGAGCAGCTATTTCTTTAGTAGCGGTTTGTTGGGCCGCCGCCAGCACCACCCGCAAGTGAGGGCGCTGCGGGTAGGGTGCGTCAAAGTGGTTCAGGCGGCCCCGTGCGTCACATTCGCAGGCCAGTAGTACCTCGGCAAAGCGCTCGGGCTTGCGGATGGCATCACAGCGCTCCAGCAAGCGCATCAGGGCGGCGGCGTTCAGGTCCAGGCAACGGTGAATGTTGCCGTGTTCACGGGCCACCACGTCGGCCAGTTCGCGGCAGTCGGTGGGCACGCGCAGGCGCTGGCACAGGCCCTTGAGCAACTGCGCGCTGCGTTGCTCATGCCCCAGGTGGCGCGGCAAGAGGTCTGCCGGGGTGACTCCCTTGCCCAGGTCGTGGCACAGGCAAGCCAGCCGCACCGGCAGCGAGGTGTGCAGCCGCGCGCTCATGTCCAGCACCATCAGCAGGTGAATGCCGGTGTCGATCTCGGGATGGTAGTCGGCGCGTTGGGGCACGCCCCACAGGCGGTCCACTTCGGGCAACAGCTTTTTGAGCGCACCGCAGTCACGCAGCACCTCGAACATGCGCGAGGGAGTGGCCTCCATCAGGCCTTTGGCCAACTCTTGCCAGACGCGCTCACTCACCAGGTGGTCCACTTCGCCGCAGGCCACCATTTCACGCATCAGCGCCAGGGTGTCAGGTGCCACGGTGAAGTCATGAAAGCGGGCCGCCAGCCGTGCTACCCGCAGAATGCGCACCGGGTCTTCTCTAAACGCCGGGCTGACGTGCCGAAACACCTTGGCGGCCAGGTCTTGCACCCCACCATAAGGATCAATGAGCTGATTTGGCGCAGAAACCAGTTTTTCACAGTCAAATTGACCTGTAGCGCTTATGTAGCAAACCTCTATAGCTATAGAATTTATAGTGATATCACGCCGTGCCAGGTCGTCTTCCAGCGCCACATCGGGGCTGGCGTGAATGGCAAAGCCGTGGTAGCCCGGCGCGGTTTTGCGCTCGGTGCGGGCCAGCGCGTATTCCTCGTGGGTTTTGGGGTGCAAAAACACCGGGAAGTCTTTGCCCACCGGCACAAAACCCTGCGCCACCATGTGCTCAGGCGTTGCCCCCACCACCACCCAGTCGCGGTCTTTCACGGGCAGGCCTAGCAAGGCATCTCGCACCGCACCGCCAACCAGGTAGGTTTTTATGGCCATGGCACACCGGTCAGTTTGTAGGCTTGCGGCAGGTACTTTTCGAGAATGGCAACAAACGCATCGGCCTCTGCTTTGGAGACAGGGGGAAACGGTGACTCGTAAGATGTAGCGTTTCGTCTGGCGTGTGCCCTGTTGATGATGGAGAACTCGTTGGGCGCCACTTTAAGGTCGCTGCTGATTCGCTGAATGACCAGATTACGGCCAGCGTCCTTGGCCCGAACCTGATGGAATTCCAGCACGGCTTGAACCATTTGAAAGTAACCTTCGTAGGCGCAAGTAAAAATTTGCATCGACAGTTTGGGGTCGATTTGTCGTGCGCTGGCGAGGTAATTTTGGGCGTTTGCAAGATAACGCTCTAACGCGCCAGGAATAGGCAATACCACCTCAAGGGCATGGTTCTTGATCAGGTTCTGATATTCAATTGGCAGTTGCATGAGGAAGAATTTCTATTTTGGCAGAACTTGCAATCTGTATCAGGACTGGGTCAGTCACTTGAAGATGAGCCCACTCTTCAGGTGCATACAGGTTCAAATGGACTGAGCGACCCAGTTTTGTCTCCAGATCGTACAAGGCGGATGTGAGTGGCATGAAAGGGGCCTGGCCCACAACGATCAGGTCGATGTCACTGAGGTGGGTGTCTGTTGCCTTGGCAACTGAACCAAACACAAAGGCCTCAGTGATGTCGTGCTCAAACGGTTTTAGGGCAGCTCGAAGTGGTTCGGCAAGGGCAAAGGACTTTAACGCCATGCTGCGCAATTCGGGATACAGCAGAAACCCCTTGTTCACCCTGATGCAACGTTGGCGCGCACTGCGAGGGCCCTCTTCCAGTACCCCGATTGAAACCAACTGGTCAATTTTGCTCTGAAGATGACCGCGCCCGCCGCCTGCGTGTTTGAGCAGTTCATTAAGCGTGAAACTCCGCTCAGGCTGTGCAATGACCAGTCCCAGGACCTTTTGCATGCTTGCGGAAAACATGAAATCAACGACGCTCAATGTAAATCCTTCAAAAGAGGATGAGTGGCCTGATTATCAGGATATTGACTGGGTGCGTTAAAAATGCGTGGCAATGATGAACACCCAATCTATTCCCTCAACATCCGATACGGCTCTTCAAAGTCCAGAAAGTCGTGTTCGGCGCGGGCACCGTCCATCCAGGCTTTGACCCCCGCCAAGGCGCAGACGCGCTGCACGTAGGCGGCCACGTCATCGGGCAGTGGCAGGGCATAGGTCACCAGGCGCATGCAAACCGGGGCAAAGTAGGCGTCTGCCACCGTGAAATGGCCAAACAGCAGCGGGCCGCCGCTGACTTGCAGGCACTGTTGCCACATGGTCACCAAGCGGGCCACATCAGCGCGCACGCCCGCGTTGTCGCGCCAGATCACGGCACCGGTGTCTGCTAAGTTGGCTTCGATGTTCATTGGGCAGGCGCTGCGCAGGGCGCCAAATCCGCTGTGCATCTCAGCGCACAGACTTCGGGCACGGGCACGTGCGGCCTTGTCTTGCGGCCAAAGGTGCTTCTCGGGAAACTGCTCGGCCACATACTCACTGATGGCCAGGGTGTCCCACACCACCAGGTCGCCATCCACCAGCAGCGGCACCTTGCCGGTAGGTGACAGCGGACGCAGTGTGGCCTTGAATTGCGACTCCGGCGTAAACGCGTCAAAACGCACCATCACCTCGTCAAACGGGATGCCTGCCTGGGTCAGCAGCACCCACGGGCGCATGGACCAGGAGGAGTAATTTTTGTTGCCAATGTAGAGTTGCATCAGGTGAGCTTTCTGCGCCGCAGCGCGGTGGTCAGGGCAGGTCGCGGTTCTCAGTCACCACGCTGTCACGCGGGCCGATCTGTCCCAAACGGCCTTTGAGTGACTGGGTTTTACCACTGATCATGGCGGCGTAAATGGTGGTGTTGGCCAGCACCTTCTTGACGTAATCACGAGTCTCGCTAAAGGGCACGTTTTCGGCCCAAATGGCGGCCTCCATGACCGGGCCGCCACTCTGGCCGCGCCAGTTGCGTGGGCGACTGGGGCCTGCGTTGTAGGCGGCTGCAGCCATGGGCATGGAGCCCGCAAAGTCGTCCAGCACCAGTTTCAGGTAACCGGTACCAATGGCAATGTTGGTGTCGCGTTCGGTGATCTGGTGTGCCTTGAAACTGGTCATTCCGATTTTTTTGGCGGTCCAACTGGCGGTGGCGGGCATGACTTGCATCAGTCCGGACGCTCCTACGCCAGAGCGGGCATCCATGATGAAGCGACTTTCCTGGCGAATCAGGCCATACACATAGGCGGGGTCAAGGCCAATGGCACGGCTGCGCTCGACCACCGCCTGTTTGTGCGGCATAGGAAAACGCTGGGTCAGGTCAATCACGCTCTTGGTGCGTTCGCTGGTGTTGATGCAGCGGTCCCACACCTCATGCTGGCAGGCCAGGTCGGCGGCGGCCAGCAGGTCGCGGTCGGTCATGCCGCCCACGGTGTGCAGGTTGGTGTGGTAATTCCACTCCCGCACACCCTCGGTGCGCAGCCCCAAAGCGATGGCCGCCAAGGCGCGTTGCAAGCCAGGGTTGTTGCGGGCGGCCTCTTTTTCGGCAGCGGTCAAGGCCTCGGGCTGGGGCGGCGGGCTGATGGGCAGGCCCAACTCTTCTTGCGCCAGCAGCTCATAAAAACCCCGCACACCCGCAATGCTTTGCAGCAGTTGGCGCGCTTGCAGCCGCTCAGGCTCGGTTTTGGCCACCGCTTGCATGGCGCGGGCACGCCAATAGACCCAGGTGGGCTCGTCGCTGGCTGCGGGGCTCATGGCTTGCAGGGCCTCAAGCGCATCGCGCCACTTGCCCAGGCGCAGTGCGGCACGGGTGCGCCAGCCCAGGTGTTCGTCGTTCATGTCAGCCGGGCTGGCGTTGGCAAACAGGCTGAGGGCATCTGGGGCAAGTTTTTGAGCCGCTTGTTTGCCAATCGCCCCCCAGGCCCAGGCGCGTTGCTGGGCATCAAGGTGTTTGGCCCAGCGGCTTTGCAGCAGGCTGGCCGCCGTGTCCGGGCTGTTGTCAGCCAGGCGAATGAGGGCCAGCACGGCCAATTCCTGGGTCTGGCGCAGGCCACTGGGGGTGAGTTTGGCCAGGAATTGTTCGGGTTTACCGATCAGTTCGGTCAAGGCTGCGCTGGCCTGGGGCGCAACAATGTCTACCGCTTGGCGTGTGGCCTTGATCTGGCGGGCCTCCAGGGCGATGCGGGCCTTGCGCCAGATGTCGGCCGGTGTGAGTTGCTGGTTGTCAAAGTGCGCCTGGGCTGCCAGGGTGCAGCCTTCGCCAGCGTCTTTTTGCGGGTACCACTGGCCTCTGACCTCATCGGCCATGTCAACCCCGGCCAGAATGTGCTCCATGGCCAGGGTGTAGCAGCGCACTTCACGGTCGTCTTTCATGCGGTACAGCGGGGCTTGCACCACAAAACGGCTCCAGTCACGGCGCTGTCCCAGCAGCAGCAGCCAGTCGTTGCGCAGGCGGTCTTCCTGGTAGGTGCCCTGGTAGCGCTGCAAAAAAGCCGTGATTTCGGCCGGGCTGGCACTGTCAAGGCGCGCGCGCAGCTCCCAGTAGGCGGCCCAGGGCTCAAGCACATGGCCTTGCACTTGTGGGCGCAATTCGCTCAGGCGCTTGGACTGGCCCTTGTTGAAGGCTTGGCTCATGTCCAGCAGTACCTCGTCAGCCGCGCTGGTGCGCGCAGTTGCCCCCAGTGCGGCAAGGGGTGTGCTGCACAGCGCGGCGGCGGTGGAAATCAATGTCAAAATGGTTGTGAACTGCATGTGGAGATTATGAATAACTCTGATGAAAAAAGGGCGCTTGAGAAAAAAGCCTTGCGCCAGCAACTTGTTGACCAACGTCTTCGTTTGCCAGACCGCCAGCGCCGGGTGGCTGCACTGCAGCAAATCATGCGCATCTGGCTGGTGGGTCGCCCCGATGCGGTGATTGGGGCCTACTGGCCGATCAAGGGTGAATTTGACCCACTGCCCGCCTTGCACCGCTGGAAGGAAGACGGCGAACTCATTGAGCAAGCCAAGCTTAGGAAAATTGGACTACCCGTGGTCGATAAAGTTCATAAAACCATGACGTTTCATGCCTGGTACCCTGGTTGCCCCATGGAAGAAGACGCTTACGGCATTCCCAAGCCCAAAGGCACCGAGGTGATTGTCCCGACCCTGCTGTTTGTGGCCTGTGTGGGTTATGCCGCTGGCGGGTATCGGCTGGGGTATGGCGGCGGGTTTTACGACCGTACACTGGCCAGTTTGTCGCCTCGTCCGTTCACGGTCGGCCTGGGTTTTGGCACTGATTTTTTGCCCGACTTTGAGCCCGAGCCGCATGATTTGCCCATGGATGCCATTCTGAATGACCACGGTGTGGTCTGGCCGGTGTAGCCGCAAATCTCATCGCGCGAGGCTCGGCGGGGTTAGCATCAGGGCGCGTGCATCGAGTTCGTAGGCTTTCAGCGAGTCGGCCAACTTTTGCCGTTGGGCTGGCGTCGTGCGGTTGTGTAAGGTTGCAAGGGTTTGGCAGGTTTCCTGGTTGAGCATGTCCATGCGCTGGCGGTAGTCAGCGTCGGGGGATCGCATCAAGCGCGCCAACAGTTGCTTTGTTTGTGTTTGCGCCTGTGCCTCGCTTAAATCACCTTGCGCGAGTATTTTTGCGGTTTGGAGCACATCCTGGTGCCTGCGCAGCAGCTCAGCCTGCATGTCACCAGGGTCGAATGCGGAAGCTGCCACGCTGCTGCGCAGCAAGTTGCGTTGTGTGTCGGTCAAACGCCCATAAAACATCTCACTGCGGTCAATCAGGCGTTTGCTGCGTTTCGCCAGCCGGTCTGCGGAATCGTCGCTCAACCAGTCGTCTCGCCAGGATTTCTGCCGTTTAGCAAGCTGAAGCTGCAGGTGGACATGCTGCTCTGGTTTGAGGCTGAGTGCCAGCTTGGTCAGGGTGGGGATGGCTTGGTCAGCCAGGGCTTGCAGGCGTGGGCGCAAGTCGTCCAGCACACGACACACGGAAGCGGGTGTGGTGTCTTGCAGCGTCTGCGCTTGCAGTTGTGCCAGGGTTTGTGCCAAGGGCAGCAATTCCTGAGCGCGGTGCCAGTCGTGCAGTTTGGTCAAGTCATTGCGCAGTGCCACACTTTGCGCATCTCCGAGGTCAAGGTAGCTGTCGATCCACCAGTAGCTCAGGTCGGGCAACTGGCCGTAGCCAAGGCGCACCATGCTGCAGCTCGCCAGACTCAGGCTGAAAATCAGGCACAAAAGCCCGCCGATAATGCGGCGAACACAAACTGAACTGGCATTGGAGATTGGCATGGCATCTACTTTAGACATTTTTCCCACCGCACCGGTGGATGTGGTCATCATGGCTGCCGGCAAGGGCACCCGCATGAAAAGCAAGCTGCCCAAAGTGCTCCACAAGTTGGCCGGGCGCGCTTTGGTGCAGCACGTGGTGGACACGGCTGCTGAGCTGCATGCCCGCCAGGTGACCGTGATCACCGGGCACGGTGCTGCAGAAGTAGAAGCAAGCTTATTAGGTGCGATAAGCATTACCAGCCAATTTGATCTAAATTTTGTGCGCCAGGAGCCCCAACTGGGCACAGGGCACGCGGTGCAGCAAACCGTGCCTGTTTTGCGTGACGATGGCATTGTGGTGGTGCTCTCGGGCGACGTGCCCCTGACGCAGGCCGGCACCTTGCAGCAGCTCATTGCCGCCAGCGCGGGCAGCCGGTTGGCCCTGCTGACCATTGATTTTGCCGACCCCACCGGGTACGGCCGCATTGTGCGCAGCGGTGATGCGGTGCAGGCCATTGTGGAACACAAAGACGCCACGCCAGAGCAACGCGCCATCCAAGAGGTTTACAGCGGCATCATGGCGGTGCCTGCCGCGCAGCTCAAGGGCTGGCTGGCGCGCTTGGATAACAAAAACGTGCAGGGCGAGTATTACCTGACCGACATTGTGAAATTTGCCGTGGCTGACGGTGTGCCGGTGGTGGCGCACAAAATCATCGACGACTGCCAGGTGGCGGGTGTCAACAGCCCGGTGCAACTGGCCGAGCTGGAACGCGCCTACCAGCGCCGTTTTGCTCACCAGCTGATGGAGCAAGGGGTGCGCCTGGCTGACCCGGCGCGCCTGGATGTGCGTGGCAATCTGACTTGTGGGCAAGACGTGTCAATTGACGTGAACTGTGTGTTTGAAGGTGACGTGACCCTGGGCGACGGTGTGCGGGTGGGCCCCAACTGCGTCATCCACAACGCGACCATTGGTGCTGGCGCGGTGATTCACCCCTTTACCCATATTGAGGGCGGCAAGCCCGGCAGCAAAGATGCCGTGGAGGTGGGGGCGGGTGCGCTGATTGGCCCGTTTGCCCGCCTGCGCCCGGGTGCCAGGTTGGGGGCCGAGGTGCACATTGGTAACTTTGTTGAGGTTAAAAACTCCACCCTGGCCAAAGGTGCCAAGGCCAACCACCTGGCTTACCTGGGCGATGCCACGGTGGGTGAGCGGGTTAACTATGGCGCAGGCAGCATCACCGCCAACTACGATGGCGCCAACAAGCACCGCACCATCATCGAGGCCGATGTGCACATTGGCAGCAACTGCGTGCTGGTGGCCCCGGTGACCATTGGTGCGGGTGGCACCGTGGGTGGTGGCTCCACGCTGACTAAAGACACGCAGCCCTTGGCGCTCACCGTGGCGCGTGGGCGGCAGCTGAGCATTCAAAACTGGAAGCGCCCCACCAAGTAAAGGCTGCGGCGTGTGAACACAGGCACCACAAATGACCCCGACTTCTCTTCACAAGGGTGACGTGCAGCTGGTTCAGCCCGCAGAGATTGAGCGGCTTGAGGATGAGCTGGCCCATGTGCGGGCCGAGTTTCAGGAATTTGTGCACACCGTGTCGCATGATCTGCGTGCGCCGCTGCGCCACATCAACGCCTTTGCGCAGGTGATTGCAGAAGACTTGCCCGATGCGCCGCCCGACATTCTGGGCCACCTGGCCACCATTCGTCAGTCGGCCCAATTGCTGGCGCAACAGCTTGACGGGCTGACGATGTTGTCCCGACTGGGGCAGCAGGCGGTGCAGCGCCAACCGGTGAATGTGCCTGCGCTGGTGCATTCGGTGGCCGACGCGCTGATGCAGCAGCAACTTGGCCGCCAAGTGCAGTGGCAACTGGTGCAAGACATGCCGTTGCTGTGGGCAGACGCAGACTTGTTGCGTCAGCTGTTGACCCATTTGCTGGACAACGCGCTCAAGTTCAGTCGCCCCCGTGAAGTTGCACACATCACGCTCACCTGGCAGGCGGCACCCGACGCGCCGGGCCAGTGCCAGCTGACTCTGACAGACAACGGTGTCGGTTTTGCCCCGGAACAGGCCAGCAAATTGTTCAAGGTGTTTGCCCGGCTTCACCCGGCGCGTGACTTTGAAGGCTTGGGGCTGGGGCTGGTGGCTAGCCGCAAAATTGTGCAGCGCCTGGGTGGCCGCCTTGGCATCACCGCCCAATTGGGTGGGGGCTGCCAGGTGACGGTCACACTCCCTGTTGCAAATTAGTTAAATAATATAGCGTCTGTTCCTTATTTGATAAGGACTATAAGCCGTATTGGCTGTTAATTTTTCAGCGCATCAGGCAGTGGCAACTTAGCCCCAAACTTGCTGCGCTTGATGCTGAAAAACGTCTTCACGTTGCGCACATTGGCATCCACGGTGAACAGCCGCTGGGTCAGGGCCAGGTAATCGGGCATGTCGCGCACATGCACCACCAAGCAAAAGTCTGGGCCAGGTGACACCCGGTAACACTGTTGCACCGCGTCTTCAGGTGCCATTTTTAGCTCAAAGGCTTCAAGCGCGGTTTGGTCCTGGCGGTCCAGCGTGATCTCGACCACGGCGCACAAGCCGTGGCCCAGCAGGGTGCCCATTTTGTCCACGCTCAGGAGCGCCATTTCGCGCTCGATCAGCCCCGCATCCACCAGCCGTTTCACCCGGCGCAGGCAAGTGGGGGGTGACACATGCACCAGCTCGGCCAACGCCTGGTTACTCAGGGACGAGTCAATTTGCAGGCGCTCCAACAGGCGCAGGTCAATGGCATCCAGGTCGGTCAGGTTCATAGCAATCGGCTGGTTAAAAGTGAATTTTTAATTCAAATTTCTAACTAATTTGAAATTATTGTACTTATTAAAAATTGTATGAAATTTTGAACCAAAAATTAATACAAATAGATTACATATTTCATGACTTGCCTTTTAATATTCTGTCATCAACTTCTGGAGCAGTTCATGTGTGGCATTGTCGGCGCGGTATCAAATCAAAATGTGGTTCCTGTTCTGGTGCAGGGCCTGGCCCGACTGGAATACCGGGGTTATGACTCTTGTGGCGTGGCGGTGTACGCCAATGGCCTGCAGCGTGCCCGCAGCACCGCGCGTGTCTCGGAGTTGATGGATCAAATTGCCACCACCCACCTCGAAGGCACCACCGGCATTGCGCACACCCGCTGGGCCACCCATGGCGCACCCGCGGTGCACAACGCCCACCCGCATTTCAGCCATGGCACAGGCGCAGATGCGGTCAACCGCCCGGGGCGCATTGCCCTAGTGCACAACGGCATCATTGAAAACCACGACGAATTGCGCGCCACCCTGCAAGCCAAGGGTTACGTGTTTTTGAGCCAGACCGACACCGAAGTCATCTCCCACCTGATTGACAGCCTGTATGACGGGGACCTGTTTGAAGCCGTCAAAACGGCCTTGGCATCACTGCGCGGGGCCTACGCCATTGCCGTGTTTTGCAAGGACGAACCCCACCGCCTGATTGGTGCACGCGCCGGGTCACCGCTGATTTTGGGTGTGGGCCAAGGCGGCCAGGCCCATTACCTGGCCAGTGATGCCATGGCCCTGGCCGGCGTGACTGATCAAATTGTTTACCTTGAAGAGGGCGATGTGGCCGACATTCAGCTGGGCAAGTACTGGCTGGTGGACAAAAGCTTCAAGCCGCTTAACGCCGCGCAGCGCCCGGTAAAAACCGTGCATGCCCACAGCGGTGCTGCTGAGCTTGGCCCCTACCGCCACTACATGCAAAAAGAAATTTTTGAGCAACCCCGCGCCATTGCCGACACCCTTGAAGGTGTCACCAGCATTCGCCCGGAGCTGTTCGACGGTGCAAATGCCAGTGCCGAAAAAGCCTTCAAAGACATTGACTCGGTGCTGATTCTGGCCTGTGGCACCAGCTACTACAGCGGCTGCACTGCCAAATATTGGCTGGAAAGCATTGCCAAAATCCCCACCCAGGTCGAAGTGGCCAGCGAATACCGTTACCGCGATTCGGTGCCCAACTCGCGCACCCTCATCGTCACCATCACCCAGTCGGGCGAAACCGCCGACACCCTGGCAGCCTTGCGTCACGCCCAAAGCCTGGGCATGACGCACACCCTGACCATTTGCAACGTGGCCACCAGCGCCATGGTGCGCGAGTGTGAGCTGGCTTACATCACCCGTGCCGGGGTCGAGATTGGTGTGGCGTCCACCAAAGCGTTCACGGCACAACTGGCTGGCCTGTTTTTGCTGACGCTGGCGTTGGCCAAAACACGTGGATTGCTCAGCGAGTTGGATGAGGCGCGCCACATCAAGGCCATGCGCCATTTGCCAGCGGCGTTGCAAGCCGTGCTGGCGCTGGAGCCGCAGGTGATTGCCTGGTCACAAGACTTTGCCGCCAAAGAAAACGCGCTGTTCCTGGGCCGTGGCCTGCACTACCCAATTGCACTGGAAGGTGCCTTAAAACTCAAGGAAATCAGCTACATCCATGCCGAGGCTTACCCCGCAGGCGAGCTCAAACACGGCCCGCTGGCGCTGGTGACCAGTGCCATGCCGGTGGTCACGGTGGCGCCCAACGATGCCTTGCTGGAAAAGCTCAAGAGCAACATGCATGAGGTGCGCGCCCGTGGGGGTGTGTTGTATGTGCTGGCTGATGCGGATTCCCACATCGAAAGCAGCGAAGGCCTGCATGTGATCCGTATGCCCGAACATTACGGCGAACTCTCACCCATGCTGC
>JBIJDQ010000074.1:0-8074 GCA_044344025.1 Rhodoferax sp. | reverse complement strand
AGTAATTAATTTACTTTGGGATTTTTTTTTTTTTTGTGCGCCCAGCATGGGCGCACTCCTACGGGTGCAAGTCCCGTCGCGAGCTGGCCACAGTAAGCGAAGTGAAGCGCAACTGCATGAGGGCGACCGAGTGTGGGAAGGAAGCGTGGAGCGTAAATCATGAGCCGATGTACAAAAATCAGATATGAGGCGGTGTCGATCAGGGTGAGCGGGCGAAAAACTGCGAAGCTCTTGTGGCCAAAGATCGATGGCGTATATCTGGCGGTTGTGTGATGAAGGAGTGCGTTCTTACCTGGGGAGATCTCGCCTCACGCCCGAAAGGGCGACGGCACTCAGCCGCAGCGAGAAGTCAGCAGAGGCCGTAGTAGCCAAAGTAGCGGGGCCGAAGAGGCCATAAGCGAACGGCAAAGGGCCAAACGAGCGTAAGTGAACCAGGACATGATGATGTTGAAGGCCATGCGTCAGATGCCAGCGCAAGCTGGGCGGGCAAGCGTAGTGTGCGGTGAAGCCGCGCGCGAGTTGGTCAGCGACGAAGCCTGCAGCCCGCGTCATGAACACCGGAACATAGGGTCAGGGCCGACAGCGCCAGAGCCTTCGGCCCTGCTGCTACAAACCCTGACAAGAGAGAATCTGCAACAGGCATGGAAGCGAGTCAAAGCCAACAAAGGCGCAGCAGGCGTGGACGGACTCGATATCGAGCAGAGCGCCCAGATGATGCGCACAAGGTGGCCCACGATACGCCAACAACTGTTGCAAGGGACGTACCGGCCTAGTCCGGTACGCCGGGTATCAATACCAAAACCAGACGGGGGTCAGCGAGAGCTGGGCATCCCGACGGTGACAGACCGATTGATCCAGCAAGCACTATTGCAAGTGCTGCAACCGAAAATAGATCCCACTTTCAGTGAGCACAGCTACGGTTTCAGGCCGGCACGCAGTGCGCGGGACGCGGTGAAGACCGCCAAAGCGCATGTGCAATCGGGCCGAAGGGTCGTAGTGGACGTGGACTTGGAGAAATTCTTTGACCGGGTGAATCACGACATCCTGATTGACCGGCTGGGAAAACGTATTGAAGATGCGGGAGTCATCCGGTTGATTCGAGCGTATTTGAACAGCGGCATCATGACGGGAGAAGTGGTGCAGCAACGCCAGCGGGGGACGCCACAAGGCGGGCCGCTGTCACCGTTGCTGGCCAACGTTGTGCTCGATGAGGTTGATAAGGAACTGGAGCGCCGAGGCCATTGCTTTGTGCGTTATGCCGACGACTGCAACATTTATGTGCGCAGTCAACAAGCAGGCGAACGGGTGATGGGGTGGTTGAGGCGCCTGTATGCCAAGCTGCATTTGGTGGTCAATGAGGCCAAAAGTGCAGTTGCAAGCGTCTTTGGGCGCAAGTTTCTGGGCTACAGCCTGTGGGTAGCCAAAGGCAGGGAAGTCAAGTTTCGGGTGGCAGACAAGCCCATGACGGCGTTCAAACAGCGAATCAGGGAACTGACCCGGCGTTGTGGTGGACGTAGCATGGCGCAGGTAGTGCAGGGCTTGCGGCCCTACTTGTTGGGTTGGAAAGCCTATTTTGGGTTGTCGCAAACACCAGGAGTCTGGCGCACGCTCGATGAATGGTTGCGGCATCGACTCAGGGCCATTCAGCTTAAACAATGGAAGCGGGGCCCAACGATCTTTCGGGAGCTGCGTGCCAAGGGTGCCAGCGTGGAGGTGGCGGCACAGGTGGCGGGCAATGCCCGGCGCTGGTGGCGCAACAGTGCCATGCTGGTTAACAGTGTATTGACGATCAGTTACTTTGATCGACTCGGCCTTCCTCGTCTCTCCTGACCTCAAGCGCTCGAACCGCCCGGTGCGGATCCGCATGCCGGGTGGTGTGGCAGGGGCGCAGCCGATAATGGCTGCCCCCTATGCCGATCTTCTTTTGCTTGATCAGGTCTGACTTGGCGCTACCGCTGCGATTGGCTCACCAAAAAAACCTCGTCTTGCCAAGCCCAGGTAGCTGCAAGCCTTGTTGCCTCCACTGCGCCGGGCGAAGTCCACGGCCTTGTCGGTTTTCTCAAGGCCAGTCACAGGCGAATCATCCACCATGACGGTGGTGAAGCCACAACTCACCGTGATTCGACCCAGCTTGGGGAAATTGTATTTCTCCACGCTGGATCGAAAACGGTCAAATGCACCCAAAACCAGCGCCTCGTCGGGGCAATGCATCAAAACACCAAAGTGGTCACCACCAAAGCGGTACAGCCGGTCATAGGTGCGAAAGGTATTGCTCAAAATACGCGCCACCCGAAACAAAACTTCATCTGCCACAGAACGTCCGTGGCGCTCGGCAATCAGCCCAAAGTTATCAATCCTGGCAGAGCCCAGCCAGTAGTTGACCGGCACCCGGTGTCGGCGCTCTTGGCCAGGCTGTGCATCGTCAGCTGGGGCTGCACCCAGCGCATCAAGGTCCTCCAGCACCGCGCTATAGAAGGCATCGTCAAGGGACTTGCGGTTGAGCAAACCCGTCATGGCATCGCGGTCACTGAACTCCAACAGGCTGTACATGTTGCGGTAAATACGCCGCAAGTTGTCAACCATTTGGAGTTGCTCCTCGCTGAGTGGACCTTCAGAATGGAGTTCCAGCACCCCCAGGTCATCTTCCCGTGATTGCGAAAACAAGGGCAACAGGTTAATCCGGGGGCCATCTGGCCCAGCCCAGGCGATTTCAACCAGGGCGCGCGATTGAAGACACTTCACGCGGTCTGAGGAATCGCCGTACTTGGCCAGAGACTGAAAATCAATCCGCTGAGGGTCCATCACGCGGCCCCCGCCCTTGGCATCCAGTCGGGCCACCTCAAGCCAGCGCCGCTCACCGTCTTCGGTCATCACCCGGGCAATCACGATCCGGTTTACCGGCAATAAATCAAGCAGGGCTTTGGACAGGGTAAGTTCCAGCAAATCCCGGTCGCGGTGATCCGTCAGCCGGACAATGTGTTGGATGTATGTGCTCATGGCCAAATGATAGACCTGAAACTATGGGCAGCACCACAAATATGATGCTGAGCGACCAAGGCAGAACACCGCCTGACCTCAAACACCTGGTTTAGACTCTTCGCCTCAACGTCGACTGGGCCGCACTGCGCCATGCGGCTGCGGCCTGCGCTTCGTCGCCCTCGGCCTGGGCCAATTCGGCCAGTGCCTGCCAGGCCCTGGTTTGCAAGCCGGTGTCCTGCAACCTGGGCAGCGCCAAGCGGATCAGCTGACGCGCCTTGCCCCACAACTGCAGGTGCAAACAGGCCACACCGGCCAAGTACTGCAACACCGCATCACCCGGGTGGGCCAGTTGCATGTGTTCAATGCGGGACAACCATTGGGTGTCGATGGCATCCTCAGTGGCAGAAAACCCATTTTCCATCACCCGCACGAGCATGATTTTCTGGTCCTGCAACAAGCCGTTTGCAGCACTGTCCATGCGCTGCCAAACGGGCAGCAGCCACTCAAACGCCACCGTGGCCGACCCGCCCAAACGCAACCAGCGCCCGGCAGCAGCACAGGCCACCTCGGGCAGACACTGCTCGGCAGGCTCCAAACCATGCCAAACCGCACGCAACTGCGCTGCATCATGGGCACTTTGAATCCACTCCTGCGCCAGCGAGCGCAACAGGCTGTGCGCGGCTACCTCAGAAAATGCACGGTGCTTGATCAACAGCCGAGCAGTGTCGAGTGCCAGATCGGTTCTGCCCGCGAGGCGGGCTACCTTCAGGCGCAGCCGAAGGGCAAGGGTGCGCCGCGCCACGCCGGAGGGCAATTTTTCCAACCACTCCAGCGCCGCTGTGGCATCCCGATCCTCCAGAGACCAACGCATCGCACGCAACAACAAGCCGTCGCGTGGACCACTGGCATCCGAGCCCGCGCAATGCGCCAAGGCCTCTTGAAAATGCTGCTCACGAGCTGTGCGGTCTTGCAGGGCCTGAGAACTTTCAGCGGCCAGCAAGTTGGCCAGCACCCGCAAGCGTGAGGCATCAGCCCAAATTTCACCGCTTTCGGACACAGCCGCCTCGCGCGCCAAAACAGACAATGCCGCTTTGCGCGCCCGCAAGAAACGTCCCGACACAAAATGGGACAGCGCATCAAGCAAGGCTGCATGCATGGCCCGTTCCTGGTGCCGAACACGCCAAGACCGCGCCTGCCCCGGCAGGGCAAACAGGGCCGACAAGGCTTTAAGCGCCACATGAATCAATGCAAACAGCAAACCCAGCAACAGCACCACCATGTTGAGCGACAAATCCACCCGGTGTGGCGGCCAGCGCCACCGCCACCCCAAATAAGCCCAAAAACCACAAGGCAACACGCATGGTCAGCGTCCGGCGGCTGTGGTGGCCAGCACGGCCAAGGTGTCGTCAATGCGGGGCAATTGCAAGGTCCGCATTTGTGTCTGAACCTGTTGAAGCAGCGCAAGGGTGGACTGGGTTTTTCGCGCGCCCACATCAAAGTATTTTTTCATCATGCCTTCGGCATCCACCAGGTCGCTACGGGCAGAGTCAATCTGGCGTGCCAGCAGGCCCAGGCGAGCATTGAGCAACTTGAGTTTGAAGTTTTCACGAAGAAAAAATACCTGCTCAGGTGACAGCAGAGCTGCTTCGGGGTTTTCAATGCGGCTGACTCGCACCAGATTACGGGCCTCTTCCATCACCAACCTCAAGCCGCTTTGCCACCATGTCAAGGTGGCTTGGGGTGGCGATACCAGCGCTTTACCCATGGCGTGCGCCGGGGCAATCGCATTGGCAGGCACCAACTCATCGCCCAGGTGCACCAATTCGTCAAGCTTGATCAAAAGGGTGGGGGTGTCACTCACCGCAGACGATTTGACACGTTCAATGTCACGTGCAATGGCCCGCTGCAACAAGGCCAGACGGGGTTGAGCCGCCCGGGAAATGCGCTGGTCTGCACTTTTTAGCGCCGCCAGCAATGGCTCCACACTGCCCGTCAATTGCGATTGTTGCTGGGCCAGTCGCAGGGCCGCTTCAATGTCCACCACCAGATTTTCATCGCGTGAGCGCGACAAGCTTTGCATCAGCTCGTCCAGCTGGCTTCTTTGCAGCGCCACTTCACTCAGACGCGAGTCCAGTACTGCAGCGCGTGTAGCTGTTTCTTGCGCCAGAGCCACCGCCTGTTTGGCCAGTGCCCGCGCTTCGAGCGACTGGGACTGCGCCTCTGAACTCTGGCGGGCCAGTTGTTCCTGCATGCCGGTGACTTTTTGCCACAACAAACCCACACACAGCAGCGCCACAGCGGCCACTGCGCCCAGCACCATGACCAGCTGGCGAGGCACCGACTGGCCCGCGCCTACAGGCTCCGGCCCCGCCAAGGCAGCAGAACCTGTGCTGGCAGGTGCCTGGGCAGAGGCATTGGGTGTGTCAGGGGCAAGCTCGGCGTTCATTCAAGTGATTCTATCGAGGCCAGGACCTCTGCAAATGTGGGACGGGCCTGCGCCACCAGACCAAAACCCGCCGCACGCGCCGCCGCCGCAATGCGGGGATGGGTAGCCACGGCACGGGCTGCTGACCAGTCCTGTCCGGGCAGCAGGCTTTGCAGATGCCCTAAGGCCTCTGCGCTGCTGAACAACCAAACCGATCCATCGGTGGCCCCAGTCATCGCCAACTCGCGCTCGCAATCGTTCCAAATCGGTGCACCACGCTGGTAGGCCACAACAAAGTCGACCTGCGCACCTGCGTCGATCAAGCGTTGGGCCAGCCAGTCACGCCCGACACCCGAATCCCCCACGGCCACCGATGTGCCGTCTGCGGCCAGACTGTCGCCACGCACAATCAGCACCCGGTCACCCGGCTTGACCTGCATGTGCACCTGCTGCCAAAGCGCCTCCGAGTCAAACTGCCCAACCAAGTCAGGCGGTGAATCTAGGGTGTGGGCAGCCACACCGTTCGCCAACAGCGCATTGGCGGTGCCGGGGCCTGTAGCCCATGCTCTTGTTTTTGTAGCTACTAACGCTTGTCCATCAAGCACTAAAGCATGTTTTTCTTTAAAAAAGAAGTCTACCGCATGCCGACTGACAAACATCACGGCCAAATAGTCTGGCCACTGCTGCCAGGCCATGCGCACGGCGGTGACGTTGTCAAGGCTGCGCACCTCAATCAGAGGCAAGGCCAGCGCGTGGTAACTTTTGGCTTGAAACAGGTCAACCCAGGCTTGTGCCTGCGGTTGCACCCGGGTCACGATCAGGCGAGGACGCAAACAGGGTGCCTCAGGCTTTGGCCAGATGCGCCAGTGAGCCACCTTGGGCCAACACCTGGTCACGCAGCACATCTGCCACCCGCTGCCCCAAATTGGCGGCACTGGTCAAATCAGTCACAAAGTCAACCAGACGCACCCGCACCAGCGGCAAATGGCCTTCGGTATCGCCCCAGGCAGCATCAATCGTCAACGTGTCTTGGGCCAACGTGGCGTAAGCGGCCAGCGGCATAGAGCAACTGCCCCCCATGGCGCGGCTCACCGCACGCTCAGCGGCCACCGCCAGCCAACTGGTGTGGTGCACCAAAGGGGCCAGCGCGTCCATCACGTCGGCTCGGTCGGTGCGCACCTCAATGCCCAGTGCGCCCTGACCCGCAGCGGGCAACATCACCGAGGGGTCAAACACCGCACGAATGCGTGCTGCCAACCCCAGACGTTTGAGGCCCGCAGCCGCCAGCACAATGCCGTCATAAAGGCCCTCGTCGAGCTTGCGCAAGCGCGTGTCCAAGTTGCCTCGCAAGGGTTCAATGCGCAAATCAGGCCGCAGCCCCCGCAGCAACGCCATGCGCCGCAGGCTTGATGTGCCCACCACAGCACCCTGGGGCAAAGCTTCCAGGCCGTCAAAGTGGTTCGACACAAAGGCATCACGCGGGTCTTCGCGCTCCATCACACACGCCAGGCTAAAGCCTGCTGGCAACTCCATGGGCACGTCCTTGAGCGAATGCACCGCCAGATCGGCGCGGTTTTCTTCAAGGGCGACCTCAAGCTCTTTGACAAACAGCCCCTTGCCGCCCACCTGGCTCAAGGCGCGGTCAAGAATTTGGTCACCCTGGGTGGTCATACCCAGCAAGGTGACCTCATGGCCCATGCCGGTCAGCAGGCTTTGGACATGCTCGGCCTGCCACAGGGCCAGGCGGCTTTCTCGTGTTGCGATGGTGAAGTGACTCATATTGACTGGCGTGTTGCCTTAACCTTTTTGTAATTCCGAACCAATAGAGAATGCTAGCATGACTCTTGCTTGCTTCTGCACACCGATGCACCGCCCTGACTTGAAACACCGCCATGACAAAGACGATCAAAACGCTTAAAAAGACCGACATTCCCAGCAACGAACAGCCCCTGGTGGACGACATCCGCCTGCTAGGCCGCATTCTGGGCGATGTGATTCGGGAACAAGAAGGCGAAGCTGCCTTTGCGCTGGTGGAACAAGTCCGCCAGATGTCGGTGGCTTTTCGCCGCGATGCCGACCACGCCGCTGGCCAAACGCTGAACGAGATGCTGAAATCCCTCAGCAACGACCAAACCGTCAGCGTGGTGCGCGCGTTCACCTATTTCAGCCACTTGGCCAACCTGGCCGAAGACCGCCACCATATTCGCCGGCGCATCATCCACAAACGGGCTGGCAGCCTGCGCGAGGGCAGCATCGACCTGACGCTCCAACGCCTGGCAGAAGGTGGCATCACGCCACATGCCATTGGTGAGATGCTGGCCAACAGCTTTGTCTCACCGGTGTTGACCGCCCACCCGACCGAAGTGCAGCGCAAAAGCATTCTGGATGCCGAGCGCAACATTGCGCACCTGCTGGCCGCGCGTGATGACATCCTGGCGCAAGCCGCAGGCTACAAAGTGCCCAACGACGCGCTGGCCCCCCGCGAGTTGGCCGACAACGAATTTCACCTGAGAGTGCTGGTGTTGCAGCTCTGGCAGACGCGGCTGTTGCGCTTTTCCAAGCTGACGGTGGCCAATGAGGTCGACAACGCCCTGAGTTATTACGAATCCACCTTTTTGCGTGAAATCCCGAAAATCTACGCCCACCTTGAGCAAGCCCTGCCAGGCCAGC
>JBIJDQ010000073.1:0-8094 GCA_044344025.1 Rhodoferax sp. | reverse complement strand
GGCCAACCTGACAACCGCCCGGCTCTTGGGTCACGAACGCAGCGCATTGCTGACCCAACTTTTCAGCCGTTTCATCACGCGTGACGCGCAAGACGATTGGTACCAGTTTCTTCAGCGCCAGCAAGCCAGCAGAGAACCCGGCTCGATAGAGTTGCACATGGCCCGGGCTGACGGCACGCCGTTTTGGGCCGAGCTGGCTGCATTGGCCGTGCCAGACCCCAATGGCGGCAGTGCCCTGCGCGTGGTGCTGACTGACATCACCCAACGCAAGGCCGCCAATGAAAAACTGGAGTTGGCCGCCTGCGTGTTCAGCCACAGTGGTGAGGGCATCATCATTACCGACGTACAGGCCAACATCACCGAGGTGAATGAGGCGTTTACCCGCCTCAGTGGTTACAGCCGGGCCGAAGTGGTGGGCAAAAACCCCAGGTTGCTGAGTTCGGGTTTGCAGAGTCAGGCTTTTTATGCGGCCATGTGGGCAGACCTCAGAACCAAAGGCAACTGGAGCGGTGAGCTGACCAACCGCCACAAAGACGGCAGTTTGTATGCGGTGCTGCTGTCCATAAGCGTGGTCCATGGCCCACAAGGTGAGGTGCAACGTTATGTGGCGCTGTTTTCTGACATCTCTGCGGCCAGGGCCCATGCCAGCCAGTTGTTGCACATGGCGCACTTTGATTCACTCACCAACCTGCCCAACCGCCTGCTGCTGACCGACCGTTTGCAGCAGGCCATGTTGCAAGTTCGGCGCAGCGGCCACCCCCTTGCGGTGGTTTTTCTGGACCTGGATGGTTTCAAGACCATCAACGACACCTACGGCCATGCCGCCGGTGACAGCCTGCTGATGGCGCTGGCCAAAGGCATGCAGGGCGCACTGCGCGAGGGCGACACCCTGGCCCGCATCGGTGGTGATGAGTTTGCCGCCGTGCTGAACAACCTGGCCAGCATGGCCGCCTGCCTGCCGCTGCTGGCACGCCTGCTGAAGGCCGCAGCCGAACCGCTGCTGCTGGACGGCAAGCGCTTGCAGGTGTCGGCCAGCTTGGGGGTGACTTTTTTCCCACAGGCAGAAGACCTTGAAGAAGGCCAGTTAATGCGTCAGGCCGACCAGGCCATGTACCAGGCCAAACAAGAAGGCAAAAACCGTTACCACGTGTTTGACACCGTGCAAGATACCAGCCTGCGCACCTGGCATGAAGACATTTACCGCCAGGGCCAAGCACTGGGCCAGCATGAATACGTGTTGTATTACCAGCCCAAGGTGAACCTGCGCACCGGCCAGGTGGTGGGGGTTGAGGCCCTGATCCGTTGGCAACACCCCAGTAAGGGGCTGCTGGCACCGGCCTTGTTTTTGCCCACCATTGAAAACCATGACCTCGCTATTCAGGTGGGGGAATGGGTGATTGACACCGCACTGGGCCAGATCGCACAGTGGCAAGCACAGGGGCTTGATCTGCCGGTGAGCGTGAATGTGGGTGCCAGCCAGTTGCAGCAAGCCAACTTTGTGGAGCGCCTGCAGGCCCTGCTGGCCCGCCATCCGCAGGTGAGCCCGACACACCTGGAGCTTGAAATCCTGGAAACCAGTGCCTTGCAGGACATGACTTACGTGTCAAAGGTGATTGAAGACTGCGCCCTGATGGGCGTGGCCTTTGCGTTGGACGACTTTGGCACGGGTTATTCATCCCTCACCTACCTCAAGCGCTTGCGCGTGGCGCTGCTGAAAATTGACCAGAGTTTTGTGCGCAACATGCTGGTTGACCATGATGACCGGGCCATTCTGGAGGGGGTGATTGGCTTGGCGCGCGCCTTCAAGCGCCAGGTGATTGCCGAAGGTGTGGAGACCACGGCGCATGGTGCGCTGCTGTTGCAACTGGGCTGTGACCTGGCCCAAGGCTTTGGCATAGCGCGCCCCATGCCCGCGCATGAGGTGCCGGGCTGGTTGGTGCAGTGGCAGCAAGACGGGGCCTGGCGCGCCTTGACCGGTGTTTAAAGCAAAATTTATGAGTTATCGGGCTGTAGTGCTTATCTAGTAAGCGTTAGTAGCTATTGATAACATAGCTTTTTGCATTTCAAGAATCAAGTAAAACAGCGTATTTTTGACCCAGGGACGAGTGCTTGCGGCGCGTATTGAAAAAAAAACGCACATCCGCCTATGCGGATGCTCCACCCAGCCAGGGCAACTCGGTCCAGCTGTCATCGGGCACCCAGGTGGCAACCCACTGAGGCAATTCGTCGGCTGGCATGGGCCGCGCAATGCCGTAACCCTGGGCCAGGTCACAGCCCAGTTGCAACAACAAGGCACCGTGGGCCGCAGTCTCGACCCCTTCGGCAATCACCTCGCGCTTGAAGGCCTCGGCCAGGCCAATCACGCCTTGCAAAATGGCCAGATCGTCAGGGTCAACCAGCATGTCGCGTACAAAACTCTGGTCAATTTTCAGCAGCGCCACACGCAGGCGCTTGAGGTAGGTGAGTGATGAATAACCGGTGCCAAAGTCGTCCAATGCGCACATCACCCCAAACTGTGCGCAGTCTTCGATCACCTGTGACACCTGCGATATGTCTTGCAAGGCGCTGGTTTCCAGCAATTCAAGCTCCAGACTTTGCGGGCTGACCTGTGGGTGCAGGGCAAGAATGTGGCGCAGACGGGCCACAAAATCAGGGTGTTGCAACTGGCGGGCGCCCACGTTCACACTCACCGGCATCTCAAGCCCGGCGGCACGCCAGCGCACCACCTGGCCCAAAGCGGTGTCAATGACCCACTCACCGACCGCAATGGCCAGCGGGTCGTCTTCAATCACTGGCAAAAACTGGCCGGGTGCCAGCAGCCCCTTGCTAGGGTGCTGCCAGCGAATCAGCGCCTCAGCCCCCACCACCTGGCCGGTACGCATGTTGACCTTGGGCTGGTAATACAGCACAAATTCTTGCGCTGCCAGGGCCTGCCGGATGCGCTCCAGGCTTTCATGGTGGCCTCGCAGGCTACTGTCGTGTGCAGAATCAAACACGTGGTAACGGTTTTTGCCAGCCACTTTGGCCTGGTACATGGCTTGGTCGGCCTGGCGCAGCAGTTGGTCGGCCTCCACCTCTTGGGCCTGTGGGTAAAAGCTCACGCCCAGGCTGGCCGACACGCGCAGGCTAAGGTTGCCCACCTGCAAGGGGTGCGACGCGGCAGCCAGCAGCCGGTTAAGCAAAGGGGTGCAGTCGGCAACATCGGTCAGGTCGGGCAACACGGCCACAAACTCGTCCCCGCTGATCCGCGCCATGGTGTCGCCCTCGCGCAGGGCTTGTTTCATTTGTTGGGCCAGTGAGATCAATAGCTGGTCGCCCACCGCGTGACCTTGGGTGTCGTTGATGGCCTTGAAGCCGTCCAGGTCAAGGTAGGCCACCGCCAGCGTTTGGCCGCGTCGCGCCGCCTGGGCCATACCCTGCTGTAGTCGGTCTGCCAGCAGCAAGCGGTTGGGCAGGCCGGTCAGCGCGTCAAAGTGCGCCATGCGGTCCAGTTCGCTTTCGTGGGCTTTCTGGTCAGTGATGTCGGAAAACAGCGACACGTAATGTTGCACCGCGCCGGTGGTGTCCCGTACCGCGCTGATGGTTTGCAATTCGGCAAAAACATCGCCGTTTTTGCGCCGATTCCATATCTCGCCGTACCAATGCCCTTGTTTGTTTAGAGTTGCCCACATGGTCTCGAAGTAGGCCGCATCGTGTCGCCCCGAACCGAGCAGGCGCGGGTTTTGCCCCAGCACCTCGCTGCTGGTAAAACCGGTGATGCGGGTAAAGGCTTCGTTGACCTCCATGATGCGGCCCGCCGGATCGGTGATCATGATGCCCTCGCGCGCATGGGTGAATACGCTGGCGGCCAGCTCCAACTTGGCTTCGCGCTGGCGCAGGGTTTGCAGCAAGCGGTTAAAGCCGCCTATGAGTTCGCCAATTTCGTCTTCGCGGGCCACGGGCAACGCGGTCACGGGCTCAGGGTTGTCTGCCAGCGCTGCCAGGGTGCGGGTGGCCGCCAACATGGGGGCCAATTGGTGCTGTAGCAGCCGGGTGATGACCCACCAGGTCAGTGCGCCAGCCAGCAGCGTAAGCAACAAGGCACCCAGCAAAATACGCTGCAGCATGGCGTCAATTGGCGCAAAGGCTTCCCTGATGGGCAGCGTGGCCACTACAAACCAACCCGCCACCGGCACGCCTTTGGCAGCGGTCAACTCCAACACACCACGGGAATTGACGGCCACGCCAAATCCCTCAAAACCTTGCATGTACTGGTCATGCATGGTGTTTTGCCCAGCCGCAGGCACTGCCTGCATGATGCGGCCTTTGTCCGTGGCGGTAACAAACAGCTTGTGCAGCGGGTCAATCAAAAAATAGCCACCGGTTTTTCCATACCGGTTTTTGGTGATTTTGTCCAGAAAATTAGGCCGACCCAGGTCAGTTACACCGGTCAAGACCCCGGTGACCTGACCTTGTGCGTCACGAATAGGCACCGCGATAGAGAAGACGGGGGTATTGAGTTTTTTGCCCATCACGGGTGAGCCAATGGCCGGTTTACCGTCTTTGAGCACGGATGCAATGAAATCGCGGTCAAGATAACTGACACCCAGACGTTGGGCTGAAAGAGGCACATCCGCAATCACCGTGCCTTTTGGATCGGCGACCCAGGTGCCACCGTTGAACAAAACCTGCAATATCGGCCGCTGCTCCAACTGGACTTGCAAACTGGCGGTATCACCCATGGTGGCTGGGTCAATCTGTTTGGCAATCAGTTCCAATGCCGCAAGCCTGTCACCGAGGTCCTCCGTCACCTGTGCTGCCACAAAAGATGCCGTGGAAAACTGCTGCTCGCCCAACATGCGCTGCATGTCATCTTGGAGTGTGCGGCTGGCGTAAAACGACAGCAGCCAAATGCTGAGCACTGAAATGGCAAACGTGAACAAGGCGACCCGGGTTTTCAGGGATCGCCAATGAAAAGGCCTGGTTTGCATGCGTGTGTTTCGGTCAAACTGTGCGTATTTAATTTCACCCTGAACTGGGCTGGATCGTAGCGCCAATTCACCGCCTCAAACCCATTGAGTCCGAAGGAAAACCCGTACCGTCACGCCTCTTTTTCAGGGCCGACACGGTCATTGGCCGCGCCAACACCAGAACACTTTGCCAATGGGATAATGCCCGCCCATGAGCATTACCTACAAAGATTCTGACGGCATAGCCGGCATGCGCGTGGCGGGTCGTCTGGCCGCTGAGCTGCTGGATTACCTGGCCCCATTTGTCAAACCCGGCATCACCACCAATGAGCTTGACCGCCTGGCCGATGCCTACACCACACAGGTGCAGGGCGCTATTTCAGCCCCGCTGAACTACGCACCCGGCGGGCACAACCCCTACCCCAAGGCCATTTGCACGTCCATCAACCACCAAGTGTGCCACGGCATTCCGAACGACAAGCCGCTTAAAAAAGGTGACATCGTGAACGTGGATGTGACGGTGATCAAAAATGGCTGGCACGGTGACTCAAGCCGCATGTACATGGTGGGTGATGTGTCGGTGGCAGCGCGGCGCCTGTGCAACCTGACCTATGAGGCCATGTGGAAAGGCATCATTAAGGTCCGCGAAGGCGCTTACCTGGGCGACATTGGCCACGCCATTCAAACCTTTGCCGAAGGCCATGGCCTGAGTGTGGTGCGCGAGTTTTGCGGCCACGGCATCGGACAAAAGTTTCATGAAGAGCCCCAAGTGCTGCACTACGGCAAACCGGGCACGCTGGACCAGCTCAAGGCGGGCATGACCATCACCATTGAGCCCATGCTCAACATTGGCCGCAAAGAGATCAAGGAAATGGGGGATGGCTGGACCATTGTCACCAAGGACCGATCGCTCTCCGCCCAATGGGAGCACACGGTGCTGGTCACCCCCACAGGTTATGAGGTGCTGACCTTGTCGGCGATGAGCCCGGCGATTCCCGCTTTTGTGACCCCATCGGCCTGATCACCCCCCGAACCCGGCAGCAACACCATGAATGACCTGAGTGCCCTGCGCACCCAATACCGCGCTGAAAAAGCCGCCTTGTTCAGTGCCCTGGCCACCAGCGGGGCATCTGCCCGGGGGGTGAACGCTACCTTGCGCAAACTGGCGACACTGGCCGACGATTTGCTGAAAATACTTTGGCAACGCGCTGGCCTGGGTGAGCCGTTGGCGCTGGCTGCGGTGGGCGGCTTTGGGCGACGCGAGCTGTTTCCGCACTCTGACGTGGATGTGTTGCTGCTGCTGCCCAATGACCAGTCACCCGATCTTGATGCGGCCCTGAAAGCACGCCTGGAGAGCTTTATTGGTGCCTGCTGGGATGCAGGGCTGGAAATTGGCTCCAGTGTGCGCACGGTTGACGACTGCCTGAGTGAGTCTGCCAAAGACGTGACCGTGCAGACCTCGTTGCTGGAGGCTCGCCTGGTCACGGGCAGCACCGCCTTGTTTGGCCAGTTTCAAACCCAATTTTTTGCCGCAATGGACGCGCAGGCGTTTTTTGTCGCCAAAACGCTGGAGATGCACCAGCGCCACTCCAAGTTTGAGGACACCCCCTATGCGCTGGAGCCCAATTGCAAAGAGTCGCCCGGCGGGCTGCGTGACCTGCAGGTGATTTTGTGGGTGGCCAAGGCGGCAGGTTTGGGCAACGACTGGAACGCGCTGGCCAAGGCCGGGCTGGCCACAGCGTTTGAGGTCAGGCAAATCAAGCGCAACGAAGCCGTGCTGCACCTCATTCGCGCCCGCCTGCACTTGCTGGCACAGCGCCGCGAAGACCGGCTGGTGTTTGACTTGCAGACGAGTGTGGCCAAGTCATTTGGCTACCTGGCACCTGATGTCAGCACCGACCAGCGCGCCTTTGTGCGCCCCAGCGAGGAGCTGATGCGCCAGTACTACTGGGCCGCCAAAGCGGTGACACAGCTCAACCAGATTTTGCTGCTCAACATTGAGGAGCGCCTGAACCCGGAAACCCATGTGCTGCGGCCACTGCGGCCCCTGAACGCACATTTTTTTGACAAAGCCGGCATGGTGGAAGTGGCCAGTGACGACCTTTACCAGCGTGAACCCCACGCGATTCTGCAAACTTTTCTGGTTTACCAGCGCCATGTGGGCATGAAGGGCCTGTCAACCCGCACCTTGCGCGCGCTTTACAACGCACGGGGTTTGATGAATGGCGCGTTTCGCCACGACCCGGTCAACCGCGACACCTTCAAGCAGATTCTGATGCAGCCCGAGGGCGTGACCCACGCCATGCGTTTGTTGAACCAGACCTCGGTGCTGGGGCGTTACCTGTGGATTTTTCGCAAGATCGTCGGGCAAATGCAGCATGACCTGTTTCATGTTTACACGGTAGACCAGCACATCATGATGGTGCTGCGCAACATGCGCCGATTTTTTATTGTGGAGCATGCCCATGAGTACCCGTTTTGCTCGCAACTGGCCAGCGGCTGGGACAAACCCTGGCTGCTTTACGTGGCAGCCCTTTACCACGACATAGCCAAAGGCCGGGGTGGTGACCACTCCAAACTTGGTGCCATGGAGGTGCGGCGCTTTTGCCGCCAGCACGGCATTGAGGGTGAAGACGCAGAGCTGATTGAGTTTGTGGTGCTGGAGCACCTGACCATGAGCCGGATTGCGCAAAAGTCTGACCTCAGCGACCCCGATGTGATTGCCGCCTTTGCCAAACACATGGGCAGCGAACGCAAGCTGACCGCGCTGTACCTGTTTACCGTGGCCGATGTGCGCGGCACCAGCCCCAAGGTGTGGAACGCCTGGAAAGGCAAGCTGCTGGAAGACCTGTACCGCGCCACCTCACGCGCCCTGGGCGGCCACACGCCTGACCTGCACACCGAAGTGCAAGAGCGCCAGCGCGATGCGCTGATTGAACTGGCGCTGCACGCGCAGCCGTTTGAATCGCAAAAAGCGCTGTGGAAAACCCTGGATGTGGGCTATTTCATGCGCCACGATGCGGTTGAAATCGCCTGGCACACCCGCAAGCTGTCACGGTATGTGGGTGCCAAAGAGCCCATTGTGCAGGCCCGGCGCTCCCCCTTGGGTGAGGGGTTGCAAGTAATGGTTTACACCCCCGACCAG
>JBIJDQ010000071.1:0-8157 GCA_044344025.1 Rhodoferax sp. | reverse complement strand
GCGGGTACTGGACCCCGGCAGCATTGTGTGGGACGAAATAGCCGCTTTTTGGCTGGTGCTGTGGCTGGTGAGCCCCATCGGGTTTTGGGGCCAGCTGGCGGCGTTTGTACTGTTCCGGTTCTTTGATGCGGCCAAACCGGGCCCGGTGGCCTGGGCCGACCAGTTGTTTCACGGCGTTAACCCGGCCACCGACCCAGCTGCATGGCTCAAGGCAGGCTGGGGCATCATGCTCGATGACCTGGTGGCTGCGTTTTGCACGCTGCTGGTGATTGCGCTCTGGCGGGCCTGGTAGTGCGCCTTCCCGAGTCAGACCCAGTTTCTTGCTGCGACTGAAAAGCGACGTGGCTGCTATGCTTTCCTTTTTTTAGAAAGACCCTCCGTTATCATGAAAAACCTGCGTATTCTCTGTTTGCTGATTGCCACCCTTGGCACCACAATGGTCACTTCTGCCGCCAGTCCAATGGCCACCAGCACCTCAGCCGTGCTCACCGGCGAAGTGCTTGAAACCAAAGACGCAGCAGGTTACACCTACCTGCGCCTAAAAACCAAAGACGGCGAAACCTGGGCGGCAGTGAGCCAGACGGTGGTCAAAAAAGGGGCCAAGGTGACCCTTGAAAACACCTCGGTCATGAACAACTTTGAGAGCAAGACACTCAAGCAAACTTTTCCCAGCATTGTGTTTGGCAGCCTGGCAGGCGCTGGAGCGGCCGCTGCGGCAGCCAGCCCGCACACGGGCAGTGCCAAACTGGCGGACACCGGCCCGATCAAGGTGGCCAAAGCCACCGGTGCCAACGCCTACACCGTGGCAGAAGTGGTCACCAAGGCCACCGCCTTGAAAGACAAGCCCGTTCAGGTAAGCGGCAAAGTGGTGAAATTCAACGCGGGCATCATGGGCAAAAACTGGGTGCACCTGCGTGATGGGTCCGGGCAGGATGCCAACCAAAGCAACGACATTCTGGTCACCACGGCGGCTCAGGCCAAGGTGGGTGAGGTGGTCACAGTGGCAGGTGTGGTGCGCAACGACAAAGACTTTGGCTCGGGCTACACCTACAAGGTGATGATTGAAGATGCCACTCTGAAAGCTGCGAATAAGTGAGTGACTTATGCTTGATGCATGCGCACTAGCGGCTGATTTACTTAAAAAAAATGGCTGGTTCCTCACCACCGCCGAGAGTTGCACCGGCGGCCTGATTGCCGCCACCTGCACCGAGTTGGCTGGCTCAAGCACCTGGTTTGAGCGTGGTTTTGTCACCTATTCCAATGCCGCCAAGTGTGAACAGCTGGGCGTGGCCGCCAACCTGATTGAGCAACATGGCGCCGTCAGCGAGCCCGTGGCACGCGCCATGGCCACGGGTGCACTGGCCCACGCCCGGGCCCAGGTGGCCATTGCCGTAACCGGTGTGGCGGGGCCAAGCGGTGGCAGTGCTGACAAACCCGTGGGCACGGTTTGGTTTGGTTTTGCCCTGCCCAGCGGTGTCTTTACTGAGGTGCGCTGCTTTGATGGCGACCGTGCTGCGGTGCGCCAAGCCACCGTGCACCATGCCTTGGCCCGGGTGGCAGAACTCATTCAAGCCCCAGTACAACCCTGAAGCAGCGGCCTGCCCAGGCGGCAGACAGTGCCTGTTCGACACACTTTATGAACCTTGATTTTTTCAGCGGACTGGCCACTGGCCTGGCACTGATCGTGGCCATTGGCTCCCAAAACGCCTACGTGCTGCGCCAAGGCATTCGCCGCGAGCATGTCTGGCCCATCGTGGTCTTTTGCGCCACGTCTGATGCGCTGCTGATCCTGGCCGGCATTGGCGGCGCGGGCGTGGTGATACGCGGCAACGAGGTGCTGATGCTGCTCACCCGTTATGGCGGCGCCGTGTTTTTGGCCAGCTACGGAACTTTGGCTGCCCGCCGAGCCTGGCAAGGTAGCCAGATGCAGCTGGACCAAAGCAGTGGGGTCACCCTGAGGGTGGCGCTGGCGGCCTGTTTTGGTTTTACCTTCTTGAACCCGCACGTGTACCTTGACACTGTGGTGCTGCTCGGCAGCATTGCCAACCAGCGGCCCGGCTCCGGAGCCTGGGTGTTTGGCGTGGGAGCCTGCGTGGGCAGTGTGTTGTGGTTCTCGGCGCTGGGGTTTTGTGCCCGCTTTCTGGCCCCGCTGTTTCAGACCCGCACCGCCTGGCGGGTACTTGACAGTGTGATTGCGCTGACCATGTTTGCCTTGGCACTGATGCTGCTGGCAGGCTGAAACAAACACGGCGGGAAAGAACCCGCCGTGATTTTTCGGCACTCCAGCTGCCCGCCGCAGGGGTGATTTGCCGCTTACTCGTGGGCCAGTTCCCAACGGTCAGGCGAGCGCCACAGGCGTGAACGCAGCAGTTCACGCTCAAAGGTGAACTCCTTGGGCAGGCGGTCACCGAAGCGGTCAAACAATTCCTCGTGTGAATGCGCTTCGGCGGTACCGGCCTGACGACCCACGGCCATCAGGTCGTAGAAGCTGTCACTGGAGAACTCCAGCCCTTTCCAGTCGATGTCTTCAAAACGGGGCATCCAGCCAATCGGGCTCTCGACCGCGTAGGCCTGACCATGCACGCGGTTGGCAATCCATTTCAGCACGCGCAGGTTGTCGCCAAAACCAGGCCAGATGAACTTGCCAGCATCGTCCTTGCGAAACCAGTTGACGCGGAAAATCCGGGGTGGGTTGCTGACCTGTCGACCCACACTGAGCCAATGCGAGAAGTAATCGGCCATGTTGTAGCCGCAGAACGGCAGCATGGCCATCGGGTCACGCCGGGTGGCCACCACACCAATGGCGGCGGCTGTGGCTTCCGAGCCCATGGTGGCAGCCAGGTACACCCCGTGCGCCCAGTTGAAAGCTTGAAACACCAGCGGCATTTCCTTGCTGGCACGCCCGCCAAAAATGAACGCGGAAATGGGCACACCATCGGGGTTTTCCCACTCGGGGTCAACTGACGGGCACTGGCTGGCTGGTGCGGTAAATCGCGAGTTGGCATGTGCTGCCGGGCGGCCACAAGCGGGGGTCCAGTCCTTGCCTTGCCAATCGATGCAATGCTCGGGGGCCGGGCCGTCCATGCCCTCCCACCACACGTCGCCATCGTCGGTCAGGGCCACGTTGGAGAAGATCGAGTTCTTCGTCATGGTCAACATGGCATTGGCGTTGGACGAGTAGTTGGTGCCAGGGGCTACACCAAAGAAACCGGCTTCGGGGTTGATGGCGCGCAACAAGCCGTCAGGTGACTTCTTGATCCAGGCAATGTCGTCACCCACGGTGGTGACTTTCCAGCCCTCAAAACCGGCCGGCGGGCGCAGCATGGCCAAATTTGTCTTGCCACAGGCGCTGGGGAAAGCCGCCGCAATGTAGGTTTTTTGGCCTTCAGGTGACTCCAGGCCAGAAATCAGCATGTGTTCGGCCAACCAGCCTTCCTTGCGGGCAATGGCCGAGGCAATCCGCAGGGCCAGGCACTTCTTGCCCAGCAGCGCGTTGCCGCCGTAGCCCGAGCCGTACGACCAGATTTCGGTGGTGTCAGGGAAATGCGCGATGTATTTTTTGGCAATGTCAGGCTCGCATGGCCAAGTCACATCTTTTTGACCGGGCACCAGCGGCGCACCGACCGAGTGCATGCAAGGGATGAACGCACCATTACCCAGCACATCAAGCACCTTGGCACCCATGCGCGTCATGATGCGCATGTTGGTCACCACATAGGCGCTGTCAGAAATTTGCACACCAATTTTGGCAATGGGGGAACCCAGTGGACCCATGCTGAACGGGATCACGTACAGGGTGCGTCCGGCCATGCAACCTGCAAACACACGCTTGAGCGTGGCTCGCATTTCTTCAGGTGCTGCCCAATTGTTGGTGGGGCCGGCCTCGTCTTTGGTGGCTGAACAAATGAAGGTGCGCTCTTCAACCCGGGCCACGTCTGAAGGGTGGGTACGCGCTAGAAAACTGTTGGGGCGCTTGTCCGGGTTGAGGCGAATGAAAACGCCGGCTGCGACCATTTCCTCGCACAAGCGGTCGTATTCTTCCTGTGAGCCATCACACCACACCACGCGGTCGGGCCTGCACAGCTCAGTCATCTCAGTGACCCAGGTGAGAAGTTTCTCATTGCTCAGGTTTGCCGGGGAATTGATAAATTTGCCACTCATTGAACTACTCCTTGCAGTTAAAAAACCTTGCTTGCCCCGGAGTTCGAACTGGTGTGCGGCTCCAGGCCACAATTGACGAATATCATTAATTAATTTTTAATAATTATCCCGTTAAGTGATTCTTGACGCAAATCAAACACCCCAATGCTGTGTGGGCTTGCGCTATATCAAAGAGATGACGATGAAGTGAGGTCGATTTACCATTGATGCCCAAAGAAGACGCAATCGGCATGCACAAAAATGTGCGCGATATCCGCTTATGATTTCGTGATTCAGGGCGTAACAGGCCCAAACACTGAGAGCACCATGCACCCCAACGAAAAAACCATTTCCCGCTTTTACACGGCGTTTGAGGCCCTTGATGCCGACACCATGGCATCTTGTTACGCGGAAGATGCCATTTTTGATGATCCCGGTTTTTCATTGCGCGGCAAACCCGAGATCTCAGGCATGTGGCACATGCTGTGCGCCGCTGCAAAGGGCAATGGCCGCGAGAACTGGCGGCTTGAATTTCGCGAGCTTCGGGCCAACGACGATTATGGCCGAGCCATTTGGGAAGCACACTACCAATTCAGTGCGACAAAACGACAGGTGCACAACATCATTGGCTCAGACTTTACCTTCACACCCGAGGGGCTGATTGCCACCCAGCGCGACCATTTTGATTTTTGGCGCTGGTCGCGCCAAGCCTTGGGCCTGGGGGGGGTGATGCTGGGCTGGACCCCGTTTTTCCAGAAGCAAATGCGCAAACAAACCCGCGCTGCGCTGGACCGGTACATGGACGAACACCCCTGACCGGCAGGCCACGCCATGAACTGGATTCTGGCTGGCGCATGGTTTTATGATAAAAATGGGCTGTAGTGCTTGTTAAATAAGCACGGGTAGCTACATTATTTGTAGCAACTCAATCAGCCCGCCCCGCAACACTTCTTGTATTTTTTGCCGCTGCCACAAGAGCACGGGTCATTGCGGCCAATTTTGGCACCCACATGCACGGTTTCTACCCGGGGGCCAATGTTGCGCCACAGTTCACGCAGGTCATACACCGCCCACAGGGCATCGGCAAAGTCATCCATCCGTTGCTCACTGATGGTGGGCACGCCGTCGTCTTCAAAGGCCGCTACCGTGGGTGGGTCGGTGTCGTCCTCGGTCACCGCCACAATACATTCCAGCGCCGCATCAAGCACCTTGGCCGCCTGTTTGTCACGTGGTGGCGCCCATTCTTCGGGCCAGCTTTCCACTGCGTACATGAAGCCAATAGCCCAAATCTGGCCAAAGGATGGCACCGGTGCATCACTCATTTCAGCGCGTTGTTCTTCGGGCAGGGCGGCAATGGCACCACGCAAATCCATTACTTCAGGCTGGTAAGCGCGGTCATCGTCCAAGGACTCCACGGGGGTAATGAGTGCAGCAGCCACCTCGTTCCAGCGGCGTGTCCACAAGGCGAAAAACTGCTGAAACTGCGCGTCGTCGGCAAACAACGGGGTTTTGTTGTCGTCTTCCAGGTCCAGCAGCACCGAAAAATACTCGGTGGGGCTGACCACGCGACGGCAGCACACCAGCGCGGCCATGAAGCCTTCACAAAACTCCCATTGCGGGGTTTCGTCAAACCGGGTGCGAAGGTCGTCCAGAATGGTGTCAAGCTCGTCAAAGTCAGTGGGCTGCAGCAGCAACGGGTCAGAAACAAGCTCGGCATCAGCAGGTGGTAGGGTCTGGTCGTTTGTCATGGGAAAGGTGCAAAAGAGTGAGAATAGTCACATTCTGCCTTGAGTGAAATGTTTAGTGTTCACCCATGCGTTTCAAGAGAACAAACACCATGACCAAATCACACACGCTGCACTTGTCTCTGATGCTTTCTTTGGGCCTGGTTGCATGCGGGGGTGGCGGGGGGGGGGCTGGCACAGGTACCCCCACCGTTTTACCGCCCCCCACCGTGATTATTCCTGCGTCCAGCTACGCCGCTAACTCGGCAGAGCTCGGCGGTTGGACGGTGTTGCAACAAGCACGCGTGTTGTGCGGTTTTGGCGAACTCCGGCAAGACACAAGGCTGGATGATGCTGCGCTAAACCATGCGCGCTACCTGACCAGCATTTCAATCGCCAGCGGCAAATCGGAGTTGACCCACTATGAAACGGTGACGACCGACCCGTATTACACCGGCCTCAACCCTTGGGACCGTACCGTTTTCCAAAGCTATGGCAACCAGGTGGCCGAAATTCTGGAAGCCACGGTGTGGGACTATGACATCAACAACCCGCCGATTTTCCCCACCATGGAGGAGCGCGGTGCCAATTCCATGCTGAGTCTGCTCAACACGGTGTACCACCTGACAGGCGCCATGTACGACGGTGCTGACGTGGGTTTTGGGGTTGATATACAAACTGCAGTCACCGGTTCTGCCCGGCGCGAGGAATACCGCTTTGGCTCGCTTAACGGCTACCAAACCAGGCGCCTCCCGTTAGGCGTTGGCAAACTTGTCACCTACCCCTGCCAAGGCAGCAGCAACATTCCGTCTGCCTTTGTGCCCGCGAATGAAGTCCCCAACCCGTTCCCGAGCATGACCAGCACCAGCCAGACGGTAGGGCCACCGATCTACATCAAGGCCGACGTGGGGCAGGTGCTCACGGTGACCTCCAGCAGCCTCAGTAAAAACGGTGTCACCCTGTCCACACTGCTGCTTAACAAGGCCAACGACCCGCACCAGGAAATTGGTGCCAACGAGGCCTTTGTGGTGCCCGCCAGCGCGTTAAGCCCCTACAGCATTTACCAGGTCAACCTGGCAGGCACCCTGAACGGCGCCCGCTTTACCCGCAGTTTCACCATGAGCACCGGGCAATAACCCACCCATGAAACACCTGCTTTTGCCCCTATGCCTTTTGGCTGCCAACGCCCAAGCGGCGCTGTGTGACAGCGGACAGCGCCAGTCACCCATCAACATCAACGCTGAGGCCATCTCAGTCAAAAAGCTGCCACCCATGGACACAACTTACCAGACCGTACCCCTCAAGCTGGCCAACGACGGTCATACCTTGCGGGTGCGTTTTGACAAAAGTGGCCAACTTGTGCTGGGCAAAGAGCGTTTCACGCTGCAGCAGTTTCACTTTCACACCCCAGGGGGCGACCAGATCAAGGGTGAAGCCTTTCCTTTTGCGGCGCACATCCTGCACAAAAGTCCGTCCGGCCAATTGCTCGCCATCGTGGTGCCGTTTCGCCTGGGCGCAGAAAACTCTTTGCTTGCCCGTTTGTTACCCCTGATTCCTGTCAAGGCGGACGGGGACCACACCCACCCCAAGGTGCAGGTGTCGGCCAAAGACTTGCTGCCCGCCCAACTGGGTTATTTCCGTTACAGCGGATCATTGAGTGCTGCGCCCTGCACGGAGGGCGTCGAGTGGCTGGTGATGAAACAGGCCCTGACGCTGTCAGCCGCGCAACTGGCCGCTTGGCAAAGCCACTTCAAGGACAACATGCGTGGCATCAACCCGCTGCATGGGCGGGCGGTGTTTGAAAGTCAGTGAAGCGCCACCTCTGAAAATTTGGCCAACTGTTGCGTCATATCAAGTGGGTTTTAGGGCTGTAGTCCAATAATGATGGGCTTAACAAGCTATCTAATCAGTAGCAACTACAGGACCCATGATGCCATTGCCGTTTTGCCCAAAAATCTCTCCCTTGTGTCTCTCCCTGGCGGCCTTGCTGACCTTGTCCAACACCAGCCTGGCCCAAACTGCCGCCCCGCTGGCATCGGCCAGCGTCAAGGCTGCAAAATCCCCCGGCATTGAAGTCAAGGTCACGCCTGAAATGACTGGCGCAGGCATGGTCTCCAGCGGGGCCACCTTGCCCACCATTCCCCCGGTGACCGGCAGCCGTCAAAAACCGGTGGCCTCTTGGGGCAAACCATTGCCCTACCCGATCATGATTGCGGACCGGCGCAACAACCGACTGATTGAAATCGCGCCTGACAAATCCATTGTTTGGGAGTTCCCGTCACCCAGTCTGAAG